>CAILMQ010000035.1 GCA_903835385.1 uncultured Microcaldota archaeon
GTGAACGACTTCAGGGAAAACTCCATTCATGGCCCGCAGTACATAGACGAAGGCTCCTACAGGCTGAAAATAACCGGGCTGGTGGACACTCCCGAGGAATACACCTACCAACAGGTGATTGGCGGCCATCAGGGCTACCAGAAGGTCGTCACCCTCAACTGCGTGGAGGGGTGGAGCGTCACCATACTCTGGGAGGGCGTGCTGGTGAGGGACCTTCTGAAGGAGGCTGGCCCGAAATCCGATGCCAAAACCGTGATATTCAAGGCGTACGACGGCTATTCCAGCTCTTTCCCGATAGGTTATTTTTACAACAACGACATACTAATGGCCTACAAAATGAACAACGTCACGATTCCGGCTGAGCGGGGCTTCCCGTTCATGCTCGTGGCCCAGGACAAATGGGGATATAAGTGGGTGAAATGGATTACCGAGATAGAGCTTTCCAATGATACGAACTACCAGGGCTACTGGGAAAGCCAGGGCTATTCGGACAGCGGAGACCTGAACCAGAGCTTCCTGAAATGAGGGTGGATGCCATGGAGATGCCGGACAAGGAAACGCTGAGAAGGGCGGTGCATTACCTGTTCACCGCGGTCACGCTCGTATTCCTGATTACCGGGTTCGGCATAACGGAATACCGCACCGTGGAAGCCCTGACGCTGGGGCTGCTCACAAAAACACTCTCGTTCCAGATACACATGGCGCTGGCATACCCGTTCGTGGCGCTGCTCGCGCTGCACATATACCTGGTTCTGACGATAAGAAGGGATAAGGAAAGAGAAATTAAAAATAGGAAAAAATAATGATTTTAAAAAATAATAATTTATATCGCGCTTTATCTCGCGCTTCTTGCCATCCTGGGCTATGCCTGGGATGCGCGTGGAGTGCGAGGCTAACGAGCACTCCGCGCCATGCGCTCGGTCTCGTCGCGCTTCTTTATCGCGTATGAGGCCTGCACATCGCCTTTGGCGGTGTTGATTATCTCGCTTGCGAGCGACTGCGAGAGCGATTTCGGCTTGTTGAAGGCGCCCATTAGCGCCGCGAGCGCCATGTTCCGCAGGGCCATGTCCAGCCTTCTCGTGGCTGAAATGTCCACCGAGACCTGGTAGCTCACCCCTCCGTAGGAAACACGCGTGGTGTCCTCGCGGGGCGCGGCGTTCTCCACCGCCCTTATGAGCGCCTGGACTGGGTTGCCCTTGGTCTCGTTGGCGACAATGCCAAGCGCATCGTCAACGATCCTGAGGCTGCGCAGCTTCTTGCCCTGCATCTGGCCCTTGGTCCTTATGACCTTGCCCGATGTCTTGGCGCCGGTGCCGCCCCTCATGAGCTTGTTGGCGAGCCGCTCCACGATGTTGACCTGGGTCTTGCCCATGTAGCGCTTGGCGTTCCTGCCGAAGCTATGGGGGACGACCACGGGCTTGAGCGATATCGCCTGGGCAATGCTCTTGTCCCGTATCTCGAGCCCGTCCATGGAATATTTTCCGAAAAGCTTGTCAGTCATGCTATCACGTTATCTCTTGGGCTTCTCCTTCTTGCCGTGCCTGAGGCTCTGGAGGTCGGCCGAGTTGACCGAGACTATCTTGTAGCGGACTCCGGGTATGGAGCCCATCTGCCCCCTCTGGGAGCCTCCGAGCCCCGCGATTATGATTTCGTCGTGCTCATCCACGAAGCTGATTGCCTTGTCCCTGACCGCATGCGCGCTCACGACCTTGCCGTTCTTTATGAGCTGGCACTTCACACATTTGATGAGGCCCGAGTGGGGTTGCTTCTGCTCCAGGACGATTTTCTCGAGCACGATGGCCCTTGCCTGGGGTGCGCCCTCCAGCGGGTCGTACCTCTCCTTTAAGCGGAGGGTCTTCCTCTTGAACTTCTTGCTGAGCCAGCGCCTGCTCTTGCGGCTCCTGGCCAGGTTCCGGCCTGCGAACTCGCCATTCCTTCCTTTTGACATTGATACACCTGATTAATCATCGAATATAGAAGATTCGAAGTTATGCAATTCTACTGGCAAGGGTTTAAAAACATTAATATACGAGGTAGGTCTCCGGTCGAGCACATGGGAAAGCGAAAGGAAGCCGTGATATACGCCTACGACAACGAGCTGCTGCAGATAAGGCCCATGTTCGAAGGCCAGACAGTAAGCAAGGAGGACGCCCTTGCCGCATTCATGTCCCACCCGCTAATGCTCGAGGGGCTCAAGGACGAGCCCTCAAAAAGCCAGGCCGAGGTGCTCGCCGAGGCGAAGAGGCCCGACGAGAGCAAAAGCACGACTGTCAAGGGCGAGGAGAGCTCAAGCAGGACCTACTTCCTCACCTATTTCAACCCGGAAACCGAAAAGGCAGAGGTCATAGAGGGCAGGGTGGACGTAAAGATAACGGATTATGCCACCAGGATGATAGAGGAATCGGTCGGAGTCGGCTCGGTTTATCCGCTCTACGCGTTCATCGCCACGCCCATGATAAAAACCGAGGTCGTGCCGTGGCTTCTCAAGGAGATACTGGACGAACGCGAATATACCACCCCGCCGCCCTCCGGGGGCGCATCTGCCGTCAAAGTGCCTGACCAGGGCAAAGCGTCGGAAGTCGTCACCCTGACGAAGCTGGAGGTGGCGGCCCGTGATGCGGTCGTGGAAGCCCTGGTGCGCAAGGAGAACAGCGAGAAGAGGCTGAATGCGGAAATCGTCGTGTTCGAGGAGGCCGTGGCAGCCATAAGAAAAGGCGCGGACCCGGGAAGCGCGCTCGGCAAGCTGCCTCCGCTCAGCAGGGCCAGGTACCTGGCTGTGCTGAGAAAGAAGAACCTGGAGAAGAAGGCGGTGGTCTCGCTTCTCCTCCGGGACGTGCGGCTGCTCAAGTCAATAAGGAAAAAACTGGAGACCCTGACCGTGGACGGCCTACTGGGGCTCGTGAAGGCGATAAAGAGGATAAGGAAGAAATAGAAAACGTAAGCCGCAATGCAGCCGTTATTTCTTGGCGCGGATGTCCTTTCGCTTAGGCCTGAGGAAGACCGAGCCGCAGTTCCTGCATTTGGGAACGCCCTTCTTGTTCCTGGTCTTGCATCTCCTGCATATTGAGATTTTGGCGATCATTGCGTCCGCTTCTGGAAATTTGCCCATTTGGTACACCTGATAAGAGTATTATGGGGATATTGGATGCCATCGTTTTATAAACGTAAGGTCAACGACGGCTGGGGATTGGAAGATTAAAATGAAATGAAAAAGGGAAGAAGCCGTTATTTGTAGGGCTTCTTCTTTTTGCCGAACATCAGGTAGGCTCCGGCGCCTGCCACGACCACGATCACAGCCCCTATGAGGAGGAGCAGTAGCAGCGGTATGCCCCCGGACGGCGTTGGGGTCGGGGTGACGACGGATGATGCTGCGGGCTTCGGCGCTGGTGCCGGAGGTGGCGCTGCAGCACCCAGTGCGAGTTGCTTCGCCTCATCCGCAAGCGCCTTTGCCTGGGAATAGTCCCCTGATGCGAAGGCTGACTGCGCCTGGGCTAGCTTCGCCATTGCGCCAGAGACGTCCTTGCCGCCAGACTGTGCGTCGCTTATGGCGGACTGGGCGGCTGAAATCGCCTGCTCAGCTCCCTGAGTGTCAGGGTTGGTCTGGTTGGCTGGCGGCTGGACCGGCGGCGGTGCGGTCACACAGTCGCTGTCCACAGCACAGGTGTTGGTTCCCGCACCCTGCACCGAAGTGCATGCTTCATTAACGCAGGCCAGGTGCGTCTGGGGCGTGGGCGGCTGAGTAACAGGCGGCGGAGGCTGCTCGCACGAAGTGAACTGCAGCGACACCTGCTTGTTGTTATAGCCGTTCTTTGTGGCCTTGAAATCATAGTCTCCCGAGGAACTCAGGGTGAAAATCACATGGCCTGAGGAATCCGTGGTGCCCTGTGCGACAACGCCTTCGTACGGGTCGGAGAGCACGGCGTTCACGTTCGCACCTGCGAGTGCTCCGGAGGACGTGTAAGCGTACACGTCAACTGTGTCCCCCGGGCAGCCCAGGGCCGAGGCCGTGAGGCTGAACGTGCCCGCTCCCCCTCCGGATGACGAAGAAGGAGGCGGAGGAGGCTCTGCCGCAACCGTAAGCGTATAGGTCACAGAGGTTCCGGTATTGTAACTTGCGTCCCAGCACTGTACGTACCAGGTGTGCACGCCCAGGCTGATTGTTTGGTTGAACGATACCGGAGTGTTGTTGACAAGCGGATGATAGGTTCCGGTGAAGCCGCCGTCCAGGTAAACCTTGCAATACGGAGGGTGAACGGCAGTGGATACGTTCGCCACGGATGATGGTAGTGATGCGGCATCATCGTACGGAGTGAAAGTGAATGACACATTCACAGGGTCCGATGACGTTATCCACGTGTTGTCGCCAGGCTCGTTCAGCACCACGCTCGGCGGAAGGTTTATGGTGAACCACTGCGTGCTGGTTGTCCTTGTGTTGCCGGCCTGGTCAGTGCAAGTGGCGTCCCAGGAGTGCTGGCCCGAGTCGAAATAATAGGTATCAGAACGCGGCGTGTTATTATCCACCGAGAACGTTCCCAGCAGGCCGTCATCCGCGTAAAGGCTGCAGGACATCGTGCTGGCGAAGTTGTCGGTCGGAGTGTAATTGAAAAGCACTCCGGTGGTGTTCTGCATTTCGAAATTGGCAGGCGAGGATATGTTTATCGCCGGCGCAGTGAGGTCCACGGTCATGTGTCTGGTTTCGCTTGTCGAGGAATGATTTCCCTGGTCTATGCACTGGATGTACCAGGAGGGCTGCCCTTCGGAAAGCGTCGCTCCAAAGCTCCAGTTTGCACCGGTCGTGACCGAAGGATTGGCAACAATCTGGCTTCCATCCACCCAGAGCGAGCAGTTCAGGGTCGAACTCGCGTCATCCGTTGTTGTGAAGTTGAAAAATATCGAAGCATCGTTCGTCAGGTTCATGTCAGCCGGCGAATTGAGGGTTATTTGCGGAGCATCCAGGTCTGAAGTGAAGCTCCGTGTCGCCGATGTGTTGGACGTGGTGCTCGCGTCAGTGCAGGTGACATTCCATGCATGAGAGCCTGGAGGAGCCACGCTCGAGCTTATTATTGCCGAAACGCCGCTCTCCACAGCCGCGTTTTCGCCGCTGTTGGCCGCACCGTCTATATGCAGTATGCAATCAAGCGTCGTGCTCGCGTTGTTCGTGGTTGCGGTGAAATTGAAGTCAGCCGGGGAAGAGCCTATGACGGCGCTCGGGCCCGGCGAATTGAGGGCCACGCTCACCGCGGGAGAGGGGGATACCCCCGTCACATTGTACGTGACATTGAAGAACAAAGCGTCGGTGAAAACACCATGGTTGGCGCTGCCGCTTTTGTTAATTTGGTCCCTTATTATGGCTCGCGTGCCGGACGGGCCGAAGAAATTGCCGCATGTCCAGCTTTGGAGCGAGGTAACATTAGTACAAGTAAAGCTATCGGACGTACCGGGGCAGGTCGTGGTGACATTGACGAAACTGCTGCCTCCGTTGGCAGACACCTGGACAGTGCAGGTATAGCTGCCACTGTTATTCATATACCAGCCATAACAGGCATAAACCTGCGTTATGCTCGAGCAGTTAGTCACAGAGGAATTGTACGAAGTGGCGGTTATTCCGCCATAGCGCGACGGGCCGAAGACCGCGCTTTCGTTGTAACCATCGTAGCAGCTTATCTTGTCGTTACCCGCTCCACCCCCACATGCGGCAGGATAGGTTCCTGTGCATGCGAGTGCGTAATTATAAGGCGTAGCAGAGTAGTTTTCCTTGGTGCAGGACTGTGCCATCGGAATTACCGTATTCGTCGTAGGGCCAACGAGTTGAGGGATATCAGCGCTAACAATGCCCATGCACAAGCCCAGGAACACCAGGCAGACAAAGAAAATCTTCGGGAAATTATGCGAACTTTTTCCATTCATATGAAAAACACCCCTAAATTCGTGAATAGATACAAATGAATAGCTTATAAATGCTTTCATTGCCCGGGAATTCGGCGGGGCGGATGTCGCATCCATTAAAAACATCCCAGGAAAAAGCACTTCTCATGCCACAGGAAAAATCCTCTGGGGCCGTCGTATTCAGGAAAGAAGGAGGCGGGCGCCTTTATCTACTGCTCCACTACGAGGCGAAGCACTGGGACTTCTCCAAAGGCCATATTGAAAAGAACGAGACCGAGGAGCAGGCCGCGAGGCGCGAGTGCGAGGAGGAGACCGGCATAAAGGACATGGCCATAATGTCCGGATTCCAGGAACGGATAGAGTATTTCTACAAACACGAGGGAAAAACCATGCACAAGGAGGTCGTTTTCCTGCTCGCCGAGACAAAAACAAAAAACGTCACGCTCTCGTTCGAGCACATCGGGTCCGAATGGCTACCTTATGAAAAGGCGCTCGGGCGCCTTACGTTCGATAACGCGAAACTGGTGCTGAAGAAAGCCGAATCTTTTTTGGTGAAAAGCAGATGAAAAATCTCGAGATAGCGAAGATATTCTACGAAATCGCGGACATGCTGGAGGTCCAGGGCGTGGAGTTCAAGCCCCGCGCCTACCGCAATGCGGCACGCAGCATAGAGGAGCTGGATGACGACATCGCCAAGGTGATGGAGCGCGGCGACAAGATACCA
>CAILMQ010000036.1 GCA_903835385.1 uncultured Microcaldota archaeon
CTTCATGAGTGCATCGGTTATGTTCGCGGCCGATGCCATCATGCCCGCCGCGGCGTCCGTCAGCGGCATGGTGGAATGGACAATTACGCCGTCCGCCCTGACTATGGCGCCGTTCACCAAATGGATCTTCATGTCGTCGAGCACCGCGCTAGGTTCGTCCGATATGCGGACCTTGGCTGGTTCCGCTGGAGGCGGGGGCCTGGCAGCGGCTTCTTCGGCCGCCCCGGCCTCTTCATGCGCTTGGGGCGCCGCTCCCTTGGTTTTCCTGATTTCGCTTATGTCGTCCCAGTCATGTTCCGCGGCCTTCTTCGCCGGCTTTTTTTCATCGGCTTTCCTTGTTTCGCCTATGCCTTCCCAGTCATGCTCCGCGATTTTCTTCGCTGGTTTTTTCTCCTCGGCCATTCTATATCACCGTGATTCCTGACGGTCCGAGCCTGACAGGTATCGGCATGCCCAGCGAAGGCACGGCCAGCTCGAACCTTCCGCCTGATTCGCGCAGTGTCACGAGCTCGTCCATCCCGTGCTCCAGCAGGCTGAGCAGCTGCTTGTCGTGCACGCCCTCCTCCACAAGGAAAAGCGTGGTCGCGTCCGCGCTCTTCAATCTTCCTTCGACTAGCTGGAGGAACTTGGTCATGGACTCCTTGGGGTTGTAGAGCACGAGCGTGGACAGGGAATGGAAAAGCACCCTCAGGCGCCTGCCCGCGGACTTCCTGAGCATCTCGCTGAGCGCGATGGAGATGTCGTTGAGCGCGCCCGGGCCGGAGATGTAAGTGTATTTCTCGCCCTGCACCAACTCCTTCTTCTGGCCGAGCGTCTGGGAATAGCAGTCTATGAAATATACGTTGTCCCTTTTCAGGCTCAGCCCCATTGCGCCGGCTTTCTCCTCCATCATCTGCGGCGTGGCGTCCGCGTTTATTATCAGGACGTTCTCCCTCTTCTGGTCCGCGGCCGCGCAGAACTGGTAGGCGAACGCCTCCTTCTCGCCGCCCGTGGGCCCGAGCAGCACGATGTTGCCTGGGTTCGGATAGCCGCCTTCCATCACAAGGTCCAGGTCCGCGATGCCGGTGGAGAGCCGGTTCTTCTTGAGTACGGGCGTTTTTTCGTCTACTCCTAGGGGCGGAAGTTCCATGGGCTTAAATAGGGTGCTAAGAGTTTAAAATGTTGTCCCGAGCGTTTCGAAAATAAAATGAGAATAAATAAAAAAGTAAGAATAAAATAAAAAAGGATTTCAGCATTGGAGTTGGCATGACGCAGTGCCCATCATGGTCTGAATGAGCTGCGGCACGACCAGGTAGATTATGATGCCTATGATTGCACCGGTTATCATCGCAGTGGCCCAGACGGACGCCCTTGCCCTTGTCTCGGCACCGACTATCTGGCCCACGGCGTAGACCGCCGCGGCCACCACGATGAGGAGCATTGAGCCCACGGACAGAAGCGTCCTTGCGGTCAGGCAGAGGCCGCTCATTGCCTCTATAATCGTGCTAGTCCCGCTTACCGCGCTAACGCCTCCAGCAAAACTTATGAGCATGACTAGTATTGCCAAGTATTTA
>CAILMQ010000037.1 GCA_903835385.1 uncultured Microcaldota archaeon
CGCCCTTTTTCGCGAAAACCTTGGTTATCTCCCCGACTATGCCCGAGACGTTCCCGGCCTCCACGACTATGCCGTGCTCGGTTATCGTGGTCGTGCCCACGCCCTTTATCTTTTTCAGCATGGGCTCCAGACCTGCATAGTCGCCGGGTATGCTCATGAGCTTTGCAATTTCCCTGCCTGCGAGCTTGCGGAGCTCGTCCGGAGTGCCCTGCGCCACGACCTGCCCGGCGTTCACGAACGCTACCCTTCCGCAGAGCGCCTCGGCCTCCTCCATGTAATGCGTGGTAAGAAGGAGCGTGGCGCCCTTTTCCTTCACCGCCCGCGTGACGACCTCCCACATCTTCCTGCGCGTGGACGGGTCCAGGCCCGTGGTGGGCTCGTCAAGGATTATCAGCTCGGGCTCGTGCATCAGGCCGCATGCGAGATTCAGCCTGCGCCTCATGCCTCCGCTCAGCAATCCTGCCTGGACATTCGCCTTGTCTCCGAGCTCCAGCTCGGAAAGCAGCCTTTCCGCCCTCTCTCGCGCCTTTTTCCCGCCAACGCCGTAGAGCGAGCCGAAATAAAGCAGGTTCTCCGTGCATGTGAGCAGGGAATAGACGCAGTTGTCCTGCGGAGCGACCCCGATTTTCCGGGCCGAGCTGCCGGATATTGGCTTTCCGAAAAGCAGTATCTTTCCAGAATCCGGCGACTCGGCTCCGGTGAGTATCCTTATGAACGTGCTTTTGCCTGCGCCGTTGGGACCAAGCAGGCCCAGAACCTCGCCCTTCTCCACCCTGAGGTTGAAATTGTAAAGCGTGACCTTGCCCGGATAGACCTTCACGAGGTTTTCAGCTTCAACAACCGCATCCATGGGTATGCACTCCCAGTCAAGGATATAAATGGCTTCTGAACCTATCGCGTGGCCCGGACCGCCTGCGCCTCGGCAGTGAATGTTTTCTTTTCCTTTGATATTGCCTTCATTTTCAGGAGCGCGGGGCCCGGAACGATTGCCGTGCCGGCCTTGCCTGCGAGCGCCTTTTCGCAGTTGGATATTGAGCAGACAATCGCGCGTTTTCCGCCGGAGTCCAGGAAGCGTATCGCGGACTCTATTTTCGGCTTCATGCTCCCTTCCGCGAAATGCCCGGCCTCCATGTATTTCCTGGCTTCGGCGGAGGTCATGCACGCTATGCGCTTCTGGCCCTTTTTCCCGAAGTTCAGGTACGCGGAGTTCACGGACGTGACGAAAACAAGCATGTCGGCGTCTATCTGGTGCGCGAGCAGCGAGGCGGCCCTGTCCTTGTCAATCACAGCCTCAAGGCCTTCTCCGCTCTCTTTTATCGGAATCCCTCCGCCGCCAACTGCAACAACGACAAACCCGCGCTCGAGAAGCGCGTCTATGGCGTCATGCTCGCGGATTTTCACTGGTTCCGGGGACGGAACTACCAGCCTGTATCCTCTGCCTGCGTCCATGGAATAATGCGTGCCCGAGTCGGTTGTTGGTGGCTTTTTCTCGTAGAAGGGGCCGACCGGCTTTGTCGGTTCGCGGAATGCCGGATCCTCGGGGTCCACCACGACCCGCGTGACCATTGTGGCCGAATGCAGGCCTGTGAGCGATATCGCGCTTGCTATGAAATATCCTATCTGCCCCTGCGTCATGGCATCCAGCACGTCCAGGGGCATCTCAGGCACCTCGGTTGTTGCGTGCTGCTGGATGAGAAGGTTGCCCACCTGCGGGCCGTTGCCATGGGTTATTACGACCTGGTTGTCGCGTATGATTTTTTCCAGGTAAAGCACGGCTACCTTGGCTTCTTCCAGTTGCTCTTTCGCGGTTCCCCTGCTTCCTTTTGCGAGAAGCGCATTGCCGCCCAGCGCGATAACCACCCGGTCCATGGATGGGCTAACCAGTAAGCGCTTAAAAATCTACCTTGAAGAAAGACGAGGACTGCCGACGGAGCACCAGTTCACATGGAGACGACGTCCCTTTTGAACACAGGAAGAAGACAACGGTTCTCGAGTAATGGGAAAACCTGAGCGCTTGCAGCAGCCAGTATATAATTATAAAGTTGTCATGGAAGCACTTTCCCATGGTGCGCAACGTATTAATTCTTGGGGCGGCGGGCCGCGACTTTCACGACTTCAACATGTTCTACAGGAACAACCCGGCGTACAAGGTCGTAGGCTTCACCGCGACCCAGATACCGGACATTGCAGGAAGGAAATATCCTGCTGAGCTTGCCGGAAAGCGCTATCCAAAGGGAATCCCGATATTTGAAGAAAAAGACATGGAAAAACTCATACACGGGCTCCATGTGAACGACGTTGTTTTCGCCTACTCGGACGTTCCGCACGAGCGCGTCATGCATCTTGCGAGCCGCGCGATTGCCGCAGGAGCGAGCTTTTCGCTTCTCGGCCCCAATGACACCATGCTCAGGAGCAAAAGGAAAGTGATATCCGTTTGCGCAGTTCGCACCGGAGCTGGAAAAAGCCCGCTGAGCAGGGAGATAAGCAATTTCCTGAGGCAGAAAAAAGTGAAGTTCGTTCTCGTCCGCCATCCGATGCCGTATGGTGATTTGAAAAAAGAGGTGGTGGAGAGGTTCGCCACGCTGGAAGACCTTGACAGGAACAACTGCACGATTGAGGAGCGCGAGGACTACGAGCCGCACATCAGGAACGGCGCGGTCGTGTATGCCGGCGTGGACTATGGGAAAATTCTCCGGGCAGCTGAGAAAGAGGCTGACGTGATAATCTGGGACGGCGGGAACAATGATTTGCCGTTCTTCAGGCCGGACCTGGCGTTCGTTGTTGCTGACGCGCTGCGGCCAGGGCATGAGCTGCTTTACCATCCAGGGGAAGCCAATTTCCGCATGGCGGACGTGATAATAATCAGCAAGGCGTCTGCGAACAGGGCAGGAGCCAAACTGGTCGCAGCCCATGCCAGGGAGATTAATCCAAAAGCGCAGGTGATTGAAAGCGACCTGCTGCTGACCGAAGAGGGGGACACGGACCTGAGGGGAAGGCGCGTGGTCGTGATTGAGGACGGCCCCACTGTGACGCATGGCGGCATGGCATACGGAGCGGGCTACGAGTATGCGGTGACGCACGGCGCGATTGTTCTGGAGCCTGGCAGGTTCGCGGTGGGCATGATAAAGGACGCGTTCATGCAATACCCGCATTTGAGAAAGGTGCTTCCCGCGGTCGGGTATTCGGAAAAAGAGATAATGGATTTGCAGGAAACAATAAACCGCTCAAACGCCGAACTGGTGGTGTCAGGAACTCCGACTGACATAAGAAGGGTGCTCAAGGCGAACATTCCGATAGTCCACATTGCGTATGAAATGAAGGAAAGCGGGGCGATACGGAAGATAGTTGATGGGTTCCTTAGGAAAAACGGACTTTGATGTTCGCCTTTATCCGACGCTTTTTTTGGCGCAAAACCGCTGCCACGGATATATTTTTAAAACAACGTGGTTAATATTCGGGCGAGGTGGAAGCATATGAATAAACAGCTAGTTTTGCCAGAAACATACAGGAAATTAAGGAAAGCGCATCCATGGAACGACGAGCCACTGAAGATAGGCGGATGCCTCTGGACCGTAATAAAAAATGACGGACGCACGAGGTTCTATGAGGGAAACCGCCCGAATATGTCGGGTGTCGAGGCCGTCAAGGCCATTGAAACGATTGCTTCGGTCAATGGCAGGATGGCATCAAAAAAGCCGCTTCTTGAAGCGATTGGAGCAACATCACAGGGGATTACCGGCATTGAGTCGCATTACCCTAACGAGGTTTGCGATAAAAACTTCGAAGATGTAGTGAAGGCGTTGCAGGCGAACGGCCTTGTCATGTCCATGATGACGCCAAACCTGTTCTACACATACGGCAACCTGTCCTTTGGAAGCACGGACACCGCGGAGCGGGCGAGGGCGATAGAATCTGCCGAGCGCACCGTGGACCTGATATACGCGTGCAAAGAGAAACTGGGCCACATGCCCATGAACGTCTACTGGCCGGGCGGAGAAGGATGGCAGGCGCTCTTCCAGATAGACCCTGTTCTGGCCCTCCATCTCTACTTTGGTGCCCTAAACCATGTCCTTGAGTACGACGCCACCAAGCACAAGGGCGAGTTAAGGATTGCGGGGGAGGCAAAGCCCAACGAACCGAAGAAATGCATCATCGTCCCCACAACGGCCGACTTCTTGGCAGGCATCGCGCTCCTGAAGCCGGAATTCCGGGCCAGGATGGGAGTGAATCCAGAGACCGCGCACGAGATGCTCGCCAACCTCAGCCCAATCAACC
>CAILMQ010000038.1 GCA_903835385.1 uncultured Microcaldota archaeon
CCATCCGAAATCCGGGCAGATAAGGCAAATCAACGAGGACATTGAAAGATTAAGGAAAAAGAGGAAGGGCGCCATACTCGCGGCAGTGGACGCGAAGGCATTCGGAATACTTGTGAGCACCAAGCCCGGGCAGTTCAACCTCATCCTGGCTGAAAAAATGAAAAAAGAGCTTGAAGCACTGGGAAAACGCGCCGAAATACTGGTTTGCAACGAAATCTCGGCAGCAGCTTTAAATAATTTTATGTCGTTTGAATGTTATGTCGTCACAGCGTGCCCGAGGCTCGCGGACGACAGGGAAACGTTCGGGAAGCCGGTGCTCAACCCGGGGATGTATAGCGATTTCATGCGCATAATGAAGGGATTGAAGGCGTGAATAAAGATGGACATAATCACTGACACGAAACTGGATCTTCCCCTTGTGAGAAAGGGAAAAGTGCGGGACACCTATCAACTTGACAATAATCTTCTCATGGTCGCCAGCGACCGGCTGAGCGCCTTCGACGTGGTTTTCAAGGAAGGGATTCCGCACAAGGGAGCGGTGCTCAACTCGCTTTCCATCTTCTGGTTCAAGCTGACAAGCGACATTGTCAAGAACCACTTCATCACCAACGCGATACCCGCTGTTTTGCCAGCGTTCCTGGAAAAGCGCAGCATGATAGTCTCAAGGGCTGAGCCGGTGCAGCTGGAATGCGTGGTGCGCGGCTACATCACCGGCTCGGCATGGAAAGAATACGAGAAGACGGGGAAGGTGTGCGGCATCGAGCTCCCCAAAGGGCTGAAGAACGGAAGCGAGCTTCCGCATCCCATTTTCACCCCGTCAACAAAGGCCCAGAAGGGCCATGACGAGAACATCACCGAGGACGCGGCCCGCAAGATAGTGGGCGCGGACACCTATGACTTCATCAGGAAGAAGAGCCTGGAAATCTACGGCTTCGGCAAATCGCACGCCAGGAAGTCCGGCCTCGTGCTGGCTGACACCAAGCTCGAATTCGGCAGTATCCTGGACGCCACGGGCCACAAGCAGACCATCCTCATAGACGAAATCCTCACCCCTGACTCCAGCAGGTACTGGCTGCGGGACGAGTACGAGAAGGGGAACACGGTGAGCCTGGACAAGCAGTTCGTGCGCGATTACCTGGAGAAGACCGGCTGGAACAAGAGCCCGCCGCCCCCCACCCTGCCCGCGGACGTGATAGAGAACACGAGCAAGAGGTATTTGCAGGCGTATAAGATGCTCACAGGAAAGGAGCTCCTCACGAACGAAACCACGACGCCGACAGCGCAGATATGAGGCGCTATTTTTTACCGGCACTTTTGAATGCCTTACGCGAACTTATAAAAACGTCACTGCCGGGGTGATATTATGAAAAACAACCTGCTGATGGCTATCCTGGTTCTCGGCACGTTCGCGTTCGGGTGCACTACCGCTCCGTCAGCCCAGTCCGCGTCTTCCGGAGTGACATTTTCAAACGTGACATTCACCAATCTTCTGCTATCCGGCTCCCCAACCCAATGCTCTGTCTCTTATGCCCGCGGCAAGAAGAGCATCGCCCTGAACATGTTTTTTGACGGCAACGGGTCCATCAGGGTCGAGGAGCCCAACACCGGCTCATCGGATTGCCCCTCAGCCCTGCTCATCTACAAGGGCGACATCGCAAACGGCGGAACGTTCTACCTGAGCTGCCCTGGAAACAACGCAATCCTCGGCACCGATTTCATGCACGGCAATGCCCCGTGTGACTGGGATTCGATGGACGTAAGCGCCAAATACGGCAGCATCGGCAATGCCATGATGGGATTCGGTTCATACGGTTCCCCTGCCCTGGGTGGCGCGGCCGCATCGGATTACATCTGCCAGCCCTGGACTTCGGACAGCTCGAAGTTCACTGTCGCCGGCCATGTCTGCTCCTAGCGCAACGTGTGAATGGGCGATTCGCCCCATTCCGGGGGCTTTCCGGTTCTGTGGCGTTTCTTTTTATAGTTTGTTGCCGTCTTTTCCTTCATGGAAGTCAAGACGCTGTCCAAGGTCTGCTACAACCGGTTCGCGAACAGGGAGTTCGAGCAGTTTTTCAAGGATGTTTTCGGCAAATCAGGGCACGACCATTACCTGACATTCTGCACTAAGGAAAAGACAGTGCGCTTCAGGGCCGTGGAAAAAGGAAAAACCATCGGCGCGGTCTCCTTGAGAATAGGGCGCAACGTGGCACGGATAGGCGCCTTCGTAGTCACGAAAAGCCGCCGCGGAGCAGGAGCCGGCTCCATGCTGCTGGAAAAATGCGAAACAGTCGCGAAAAAGAACAAATGCAAAAAAATCTGGGTGCAGACCTTTCCATCAATAAAAGCCTACGGATTCTACAGGAAAAAGGGATATGTGGAGGAGGCGCGCCTGGAAAAGCACTGGGCAGGGAAACACCCGATCAGCCTGATGAGCAAGTTCCTCTAGTCGCTTCCGTAAGGTGGTTCTGTCCTGGCACGGTTCTTTTTCCTGAAGAACGACCTCACGAAACCGACTGCTCCCAGGACGATTGCGAGCGCCGCGATGTCGTAAGGCGGCTTTTTGGCCAGCGACATCATTTCGCCTTCGCCTTTGCACTCGGCATACGGCTCGAAGCTTCTGGATGCGATTTCTTTTTTAGCCGCATCGGTATCAATGCCATGCGCAACAATCGCCGCGAAGTCCGCCTCAAGCATGCAGCGCTTCTCTCTAGAATCAACAGGCACCTTGGACAGTGCGAGCCTCAGCGCATCATAGGCCCTTTTCTTGTCCTCGGGCTTCTTCACGTGTGTTTCAACCGCGGGCCTTTGCCTCTGCCATATCGCCTCGCTGGAATACCTGCCCCTGTAGTCATGCACTCCCATGTAAATGGCGGCGGCTCCCGCAGCGGTAAGGATAATCGAAGTGGTTCTTTTCATAGTATATTATACGTATAAAAGTGTTTAAAAATGTTATCTAGAGGTATTCCTTCAGCATCCTCAGCGCGAAATGCGCCTGGCCGCGGTTAAGGTCAAACAGCATGATTATGTGCTCCAGCTCTTCCGGGCTCCTGATTTCATCCTCCTTTTCCGCGAAGCTCGCGAACGTATAGAACGCGCCGTGCTTCGCGCACAGGCGCAGGAAGCTCCTAAGCTTGGAAATGGACACCGCGCGCCTCATGCCCCTGCTTTTTATTATTTCCGAGAGGTCCACGAGGAAGCACGCCTTTTTCTTCTCGGCTATGAGCTTTATGGCGCCCTCGTCGAATTTCCAGTCCCTCAGCATCAGGAGCGTTTTCCTGTTCCTGAGCTCGGCCGCAGCCTCGGCGTTCTCCACAACCGCAACCCTGGCCTTCGCCTCCTCGAAGCTGAACAGCCTCTCGAAACCGTGCGCCCTGGCATCCGCGCTGCATTTTATTATGTCAAACATTATGGAACACCAGAATAAACATTTATAATATCAATCATGCATATGCTGGGTAGGAGTTAAAAGGCGATTTATTTGGACAAGATGATGGCAGCCATTAGGGACTTGGTGCGCAAGGACGGCAAACCGGCGCGGCGCGCACCGAGGCGCGAACCCAAGACAGACCCGGGCATCCAGCAGCTCCTGGCCCAGAGGATACGGGAGTTCCATCCCAACACTGAGATAACTGGAAGATGCCTGGTCATGATGGCTTTCCGTGACAGGCAGTTAACCGACTCCGAGAAAATCACTCTCCTGGAGATGTGCAACTGCTATTCCCCGGAAAGCAGGCGGCTCGCGCTGCTCAATTACATCGGCTACGTGAGGAAGCGGAACTCCGCGGACATGGACCTGCGCGATACGCTCCGCAGGTTCAGGGAGAGCCCGTCTAACCTGATACCAGTGTTCTCGAACGAGTACATCGTTGAGAATACGAACGACATGCGGCAGGCCATCGCCACGTCTACGAAAAAGCCGGAACGCCGCAGGGACGGGGACGACGAGTTATAACCAATATAGAATAAACCGCGTTTCCCCGTTCTAGCGGATTTGGGCCGCACGCTCCC
>CAILMQ010000039.1 GCA_903835385.1 uncultured Microcaldota archaeon
AGACTCCCCAGCGCACTGAACCTGATAATCACTTTTTGATAGATAAGAGTGAATCAGCTCAACTCTTTTATACTTAACGATTCAAGTGCGTGGGTTTTGGCTAAGCATCAAAAAGTGGATATGCTTCCTTGTTAAGTATCAAAAGGTGGAGTAGAATAGGTTCGTAATGCCTGTAAACGTCAAAAAATCGCTCTCTCGCTTGGAAGGCCTGCCGGAAGTATTTGTTTCCAGCAAGGACATGAGCTCTGCGGTGTTTAAGGCGGTTCAGGCCGGACGGCTGCGCAAACTCGGTTCGCGTCTTTACACCAAAAACATGACCGAACCAGCACCACAGATCGTCAAGAGAAACTGGCACGCTCTCTTGAAGGACTATCTCCCGGATGCCTTGGTTTCGGACCGAACGGCGCTTGAGAACCGACCAGCGTCCGACGGTTCGGTTTTTGTCATTTCGTCAGCACAACGGCCTCTGAGTTTGCCTGGAATCACTTTTCGTCCCCGTAAAGGACATCCACCGCTGCCGAGCGACCCTCCATTCCTGGGAGGAAGCCGGCTTTGTTCCGCACCCCGTGCTTGGCTGGAGAACATGCGTCCTTCGCGCAAGCGCGGGGCGGAGGTGCCGCGAACATTAACCAGACCGGAGTTGGAGGAACGCCTCGATAGTCTCTTGCGCCAGGGTGGAGAGGCTGCGCTCAATCGCTTGAGGGACGATGCGCGTGCCGTCAGCGGGGAACTTGGCATGGTAGAGGAGTTCCGCAGGCTTGATGAACTTATCGGCACTTTCCTCGGCACTCGCCAAGCAACGCTTGAATCTTCTGTGGCGCAAGCCCGCAAAAAAGGCAGGCCGTTTGACCCCGATCGCGTGGTCCTCTTCCAAAAGCTCTTTGAAGAACTACGAGGCCGAGCGCCTTTCACGCGCCCGACGGGAAATATGGCAGATTCGGCGAGGACCAATCTTGCCTTCTTTGAGGCGTATTTTTCCAACTACATCGAGGGCACGGAATTCGCCATCGAGGAAGCTGTGGACATCGTTTTCAACGGTGTCATTCCGAGAGGGCGCCCGCAAGATGCACATGATATTCTGGGGACCTTTCGAATCGTTTCCGATGGAACACAGATGGCCCGCACGCCGCGTGATTTCGAAAATCTTGTCTCCTTGTTGAAAGAGCGCCATGCGGCCTGCATGGAGATGCGCCCGGATAAAATGCCGGGTCAGTTTAAGGCCAAGGAGAACCGAGCTGGCAGCACGTTCTTCGTTGCGCCTGACCTGGTACTCGGGACCCTGGAAAAGGGGTTTGAAATTCACCGAGGGCTCGAAATGGCGCTTCACCGAGCCATTTTCATGATGTTCCTCGTAAGCGAGGTTCACCCGTTCGTGGACGGCAATGGTCGCCTGGCCCGGATCATGATGAATTCGGAACTGGTGGCGCAGGGCGAGCAGAAAATTGTCATCCCAACCGTCTTTCGGAACAACTATATCAGTGCGTTAAAGGCGCTCTCTCAAAACGGCAAGAGTTCCCCAATTATTCAAGTCCTTGATTTTGCGCAGAAGTATACTGCGTCTATCCCGTGGGAGGTTTTTGACACGGCCAGGACCGAGCTGCAGTCTACGAACGCTTTTATGGATTCGAATGAAGCGGAAGACAGAGGAATTCGATTAATCCTGCCGAAGGAGACACACAAGTAACTGACTCACTTTTAAGCTGCGCTCTGAAGAACGCCCCAGCGCACTCAACCCGATATCCGGCCATTACTTCGACCGTGCGAGGCCTCTGCAGGCAGATCGGTCTCAACGGGGGGAAAATGGCTCG
>CAILMQ010000040.1 GCA_903835385.1 uncultured Microcaldota archaeon
ACGGCCATGATAAGGTCGTCTTTGATGGCTTCCTGAAACGGTTTTCCGACCCATTTCGCCCAGTATTCCATGCAATAGACGACCTTGGCGACCCGCCCATGGCTCGAACCCTTCGCGAGGCGGATTTTCGAGAACGAGACGATATCCTTCTTGTTTTTCGGGCTTATTTTCGGGTCTTTGTTCAGCTTATCCAGGGCGTATGCCAGACGCTTCGGATAGTTGTACAGATCGATATCCGCCATAGCCTCACTTCCGGCGGACGGACTATATTTTACTTGATGCCAAATTTGACATCGCAGCGTTAAGGAAACTTCAGACCTCAGAGCTGCTCAGAGACCCTTCCTCCTGCATTCAGATCTGCTCTGAGTTCCTTCTTTCGGGGGGAACTCAGTTCAGGTCTCAAATCCTGCCCTAGCGCCTTCAGATCTCTTGTGATCCGCTGATGCGGCTCACATCTGGCAATCAAAGATTGCCATGGTCTAAGTTTAGACCAGCGGGTTACGTCTGCCGATTTCTCATCTGAGGAGCAGAGGTTAAAAAGACTGCTGCGAGGTGCATATCAAAATTTATTATGCCAGTGGTGGGGAAGCAATTCCTTGAGCTTAACTACCCTACGTTTCTCTACAATCACTTCGGCATCCCAGTTATCTTTGTTGATCTGCCAGATAATCTCCCTGCATTTCCCGCATGGAGGAATGATTGCCCCATCTTTCCAAACCGCAACGATTTTCTTGATTCTTGACTCTCCAGCCGTGACCATAGCGGAGATAGCGCTCTGCTCAGCACAAAAACCAGTTCCTTCCTGAGTGTCGATACACACGCCTTTGTAGACATTGCCTTTTTCTGTGACCAATGCTGCACCCACATCAGCGATTAGCTTGCCTGAAGCAGTACTTCTGGGCCTGATAACGGATTTGGCACTTAAAATCAGGTCCTCATTGCTCAAATGTGTCATAACAACCCATTTGATAGATAAACGTTTTCAATGTATCGAAATTCGGGTTATACGTCTACATTTTATAAAAAAAATATATTTTGTAGACATCTTATCCTACCCATCAGGTATACGATATAACGTATACCTTTAAATAGCCTGCACGTGTTGATAATCCATGGAAGAGCGCATCTGGAAGACGATCGAAAGCTGGAATTACTGGGCCAGGAAACCCGAGACGGGCATCCCAAGGGACGTAACCGGAAAGGCCATGGGGATGTTGCACGGGCCGGACGCGATTTATTTCTACGGGCCCAGGCGTTCGGGGAAAACGACCGTGTGCCTCCAGATCCTCGCTTTCCTAGCCGACAAGCATGGGAAGCATTCCTGCCTTTATGTGAATTTCGAGGAACCGTCGTTCTCGGGATTGCTCTCGACCTCGTTCCTTGACGATATAATGGCGGAATTCGCCAGGGCGTTCGGCAAGAAGCCGGGGTATGTTTTTCTGGACGAGATCCAGAACGTCCCTGGCTGGGAGAGATGGGTGAGGGCGAATGTGGACAAAAAGACCTTCAAGATTTTCGTCACGGGCTCTTCCGCGAAGTTGCTGAGCTCGGAATTCTCCACCAGCCTGGGCGGAAGGGGCCTGGGTTTCCTGGTGCTCCCGTTCTCCTTCGGAGAGTTCAGGAAGGCGCATCCGAAAGCGTCTCTGGAGAGTTATCTAGAGACCGGGGGATACCCGGCGGTTGTTTTGGAACAAAACCCCGAGAAGCGCATCCGCATGCTCGAGGAGTATTTCGACAGCGCCATAACGCGGGACATATCCGCAAGGTACGAGGTGCGGGACGTTCCCACGCTACGGACGCTTGCAGTGTATGTGATCACCAATTCCGGGAAACTGTTCAGCTATAATAAGCTAAGGGCGATGACAGGCCTCTCTTTCGACGCGATCAAGACATACCTGTCATACCTTGAGGACGCATTCATCGCCTTTCATGTGCCGGCGTTTTCCTATTCGCTCAAGAAGGCGATGGAAAAACCGAGAAGATATTATGCCTACGATACGGGCCTGCAGGCCGCGATCTCGAAGTCGTTCACGCCTGACCTTGGCAGGAGAACGGAAAACGTGGTGGCGATCGAGCTTTTAAGGTCAGAAAAGGAGGTGCAGTATTACTCCAATGATTTCGAGGTCGATTTGTCGTCAAGGACGGCCTTGAGCTCACCGCCATCAATGTCTGTGCGGCGGAAAAGGCGCCCCCGCGTGAAGCATCCGCGCTTGAGAGGTTCTCGAAGGAGCACAAGACCAAAAAGACGCTTCTGCTTTGCGGAGGGAAACGGATAGCCGAATGGCTTACGGTATAGCGTAAGCCTTTAAGTAGGGGCGGCAGACGGGCTATTTTTTACCTGATGCCCAATTTGACATCAGGACGCTAAGCAAAGGTCAGACCTCAGAGCTGCTCAGAGGCCCTTCCTCCTGCAAACTCTTTTTCGTATCCCGTTCGCACCCGGCGCTTTCAGCAAATCTTAAATAAACAAAGGAGCATAATGGGTGAGAAGGGGGGCGGGCGAAACAGTATGATCACCGAAGAGGAGATACGCGAACTTAAAAAAACGCACAAGGACCTTGCGAAGAGACTGGAAAAAATCGGAGCTGGCCACCGCCAGGCTACGGTGAAGCTCTCCAGGCAGCTCAAATTGCTCATTGCCGAGATAGAATCCGTGCAGGAGAAGGGGAAAACCACCTGGAATCCAGCGGTCAGCACGCGGATAAAACTGGCCAAGAGGGCCATCGAATTGTCAAAGGATTCGGTTTATTTCGAAAGATGGGCCGCCGCCGAGTTCCAGAAGGGCAACATCCCCGAAGATACCGGGAAGAGGCTCGCGTCCATCGCAAGGCTGGCCAGGGAGGGGAAGCTGCAGGACGCGAAAGAGGAGTTCGCGAATTTCGACGGCATCATCAAGCTGGACGAGAGCTATGAAAAGGCCGAAGAGGAACTGAGGGAGGGCGGCAGGGAGCTCGGAAGGGAGCGGCTCAGGCTGGAAAAGCTGCTCTCCGACATATCGGAGCTGGAAAACGAGACCATTGACCTGGAAAAGGTCCGCAGGCACGAAGAGCTTGCGAAAAACCTGGAATTGCTGAAGAAATCCAGGGACGCGTATCTTCACTCCCTGCTTTCAAAGCCTGTTGCGGAATTGCTCCGCGAAATGGAGGGGAGTTCCCTCAAGGACCATTGCCCGGATTTCCCCGGGAACGAGGCCATGGCAGGGCTGAAACAGTTCTTTTCAGACTATCCCTCTTTTGGCAAATACGGCATTGACCAGCTTTGCGAATGCCTGGGATACAGTGAAAAGAAGCTTTCCCACATCTGCCCGGAAACATCCAGGTTCAGGAAGATGGTGGCAGGAAACGCGCGCTTTTTCGAATCCATCCGCAGCCTCGGGCAGACGGGTTTCCTCGCCGTGGACGGCCTGGACGGAAAGACGCTGGATTTTTATGCCGCAATGGGCGAAGCAGAGAAAAAAACAGTTGAAGAGATAAGGCTGCTGGGAAAGGACAGGCGCTCCTGCGAAGAGGAATACGAAAAAGGCAGGCGGCTCGGGAAGCGGAGGGAAGAGCTCTCGAAATATTCCAAAAAGGAGCTGGAGGCGGAGCTGGAAAATGTTCGGAGCCTCATGGAACTTCTGGATTCCGAGGACCCGGACCGCAAGGCGTCTGATTCCGGGAGCTGCAGGACAGAAGAAACCGCGGAAAAGCAGGGGCTGCTTTCACTGTTCGGTTCTTTTTTCAGGAAAACCCAGTGAATCCTTGGCTCGCCGGTACCGCATTTTATTTCATGCCGAGGAGCGACTTGAAGAAGCTTATTATGCCGTCCAGGATGCCGGTTCCTCCTGGAGCCGGAGGCTGCCGTGGAAGCGGGGCGTAGCCTGGCCCGGACGGGGTTGCAGGAAGCGGCGTCGTGTTGGATGCCGGCTGCGTGGCGTTCGCGGTTTGCGTCGTCGTATTAGGCGTGGGCTGCGTCACATTGGGCGAGGGTTGCGTTACGTTTGGTGCGGGCTGCGCAGGCGGCTGCTGGCTTGAAGAATTGGACTGCACGCCCGTTCCCTGCTGCTGTTGCGGGGTTTGGTTTCCTGACTGGTTCTGCGGCTGTTGCCCCTGGGATTGGTTCTGAATGGCCTCGGGCGGCGGCTGAACGCTTTGGTTCGCTCCAGAAGAATTGTTGAACAGCCTCAACGGCATGGACAGATTGAGGCGGGCAATGGGCGTGATGTCATTCGCAAGGCTGATGTTCAGCAGGGTGTTGATTGGCAGGATGCTGGATATCGTGACGTTCCTGGTGGTGAATCCCCACTGGATGTCGGCATAAAGCTGCTTGCCGTCCTTGGACCGGATTTCCTTCGAGGCGTGCATGACATAATCCGTGTCAGGCTTGAGCTGGGAATCTGGAGAAAGTATCGCCAGTTTGGAAGCCGCCACGACCCTTCCCGATACGTTGGCTCCGGATTTCTCCGAAAGCCAGAACGTGCTGGAGTTCACGGTTTTGTTGTCAAGGGTATCCGAGAAATCCGCATCTATTACGAAATAATCCTCCTTGTAGCTCTTCGCGAACGTCCCGTTGGCAGGGTAGAACGACGTCGGAACCAGGAGCGTCGAGCCGATGGTGCCATGGAAAGCGGAGCCGGCGAACTGCTTCACCCAGTTGTAGTCGGCCGGCGGCGAAAAGATGATTTTAGATGAGGACGCGGCGATGTCGTGCAGGCTGTCTTTCGCGTCGAATGTCTTCACCTGGTTCATGTACTGGAGGTCATAGAGGATTATGCCATCCCCGTATACGTTCGAGGCTCCGTCGCCCCATATGGTCGATATGTAGGCGAATCTCCCGTCCGATGTCACGGCCATGCGCGAGGGCCTGTCGCCGGACGGCGTAGTGATGTAGCTGGTGGAATCATATGTGTAGAAGTAGTCCTTGGAGAAGAGCATATAATCAAGCAGGTTGTTGCTGAACGGGCCCACGGTTTTGAGCCCTCCATATTTGTGGATGAGGAATACTTTCTTGTTGTCGGAGTCGTAAAAGTAACCCGCTGCATAAAGCGTTTCACCATCCGGGGAAGTCGCCAGCGCGATGGGGTAGTAGCCCGTCTCTATGACCTGCTTGCCATGGTCCTGGGTGTTCATGGCGAATATGCCAGTGCTGTCCGCAATCGCGGCGTAAACCATGTTGCCTCCTTTGCCAACTGCGACGCTCCTGGCATAATTGTCGTCCGTGGAGTCATTTCCGGGAAGCTTGTTATAGTGTATCGTATTTGCGTTCCAGTCAAGCTCGTATAGCGATGGGGCGTCCCACCAGCCGGAGTAGTACACCATATTTCCGTCCGGTGAGAACTCGATATTATACATCATGGTCGTATGTTTCATGTCAATGTTCCAGGTCTTCTGCCCCTGGAAATCCATTATGTCTATGCCACCGTGTTCCGGATAGCCTGCTTTCTGGTAGCCCATGTACACCCTTCCGTCCGGCGAGACCGCGAGGTGCTCCGGGTACACTTTGTCAACCTCGTAATAGTCAATCGGCTGGTCGGTGCTCGCGTTCAGCCTAAGGACGCGGCCGAACGTGTCGGTGTAGCCTCCGTACGGGTCATCCTGGTACTTGGACCAGAAATAAGCCATGTATACGAACTGCCCGTCGGGCGAGACCGCGACCCCGGTCACATGCGCCTCGTCCACGTCCGGCTTAATTTTGGAGACGACGTTCAAGGTGGACGAATCCATCACCAGGATGGAATCCTGCGTGGCCGCATAGACCATGGGCCCCTGCTCGAGCGCTTCCTGTATCGCCGGTGTTATGGTCAGGATGGCTGAAGACCTGATGATTGAAATGTTCGAAACCGTGCTGCCGGACGTGTTCGTGTTGTTTGTCAGCGGATAGGCCGGGATAGTAGCGGTCCGAGAGGTTCCAGTTGACACGGACGAGGAAGCCGCCGCGGCATTGAGCACGCCGCAAAGAAGCGCCAGGACGAAAAATGCGGAAATGAACGTTCGCCGCCATGCCGGTTCGGATGTTCCCATGTGATCCACCATTGGTTGTATTGCCTCCACATTTCCTTTAAATACGGTGGGCTGGCTGCTGTGGCGGTCCTGCTGCAGAATCAATTTAAACCTCAACTGATTATGCAGTCTCATGGCTGGGAAGAAAAACAGGGCGCCGAAAAAGCAGAAGCCTGGCCAAGCCAGGGCGCCGAAGCCGGTGGAGACGGCCAAGCCCGAAGAGATAACGCCGGAAACCGCGCCGCAGCCCGAAGCAGCGCCGCCTGTGCCGGTTACGCCAATCATCCCCGCGTTCGAGCTCCTTCCCTCCTGGGAGAACCCGCGCCGCCTTAAGAGCGGCATGGAGGAAACCGGGCTCGCGGTTTTCCAGCCGGCAGCCGGCTCCAAAGATTATAAAGACGCGTCGCGGCTGCTGAAGCTGAAAGAAGCGGACGCGTCCCTGCCGGGCAATTTCCTCTTATGCGTGAAGGACGGGCCGGGCGCTCTCGCCGCAGCATGTAGCGGCTGCGTGATAAAGCAGGAGGCCTTCACGCTGTTCGTCCTGCTCCACTCCGCGGTCTTCAGCGGCAACAGGAGGGACATGCATCTCCTGCTGTATGCCTCGGCGCTCGCAGCAGCCAGGCCGACCCACGTCATCTGCTGTTCTCCGCACCCGGATATTTCAAAGCAGGATGATGCCGGAAGGATGATATTCCTCGGCAGGGGCATGGCCATGGGTACCGTGCCCCTTGGCCACCCGAAGATACTGCTTTTCATAAGGTGCGTGGGCAGGGAGCAGGAGGCCGGAATCCCCGGCCCGCAGCTCGCCATCATCATCAATGCCGCAAACGCCGCCTACAAGGACAAGCTGCTTCCCGCTCTTGCGGATGCGTTTGCAAAGAAGGAATCCGTCCGGCTCGTCATGCTGCCAATATCCCCGGATTATGGCGAGCACCTGCACGAGCTTAAGGACGCCGTTGTCGCGCTCGGCCTTCCGGCCTCGGGCCTGGACAACCAAATGGCTGCGCTGGAATCAAAATACGTGAGAAGCCGCGCGGACCTTACGCCCGCGTCGTTATTCTGATGCGCGGTAAGTGCTTAAGATTTTCCCATTAGCCGAGAAGCGTTGTCTTCTTACTGTCTTCTATGGAGACGTCGTCCCAGTATGAACTCATGCTCCGTCAGTCGTCTGACTTTTGTATAAATTTTTTGAGCGCTTATGATCCTCGCTCATTTTTTCTTGCCGCCCGCCCCCCATCTTTTGAGGCCCGGCAGGTTTTTCTTGGCCATGGCACGGACCTTGCTTTCGGGCATGCCGATTTTCGGTGCGAATTCCACGATGCGCTTTATCATCTGCTCCAGCGTCATATCAGGCAACGTGAACCCGCCCTTGTTGAAGCAGTGCACGCAATAGTCGGCGTTCCTGCTGCCGTCCGCGTTGGTGCCGAAATCGTCCTTTTTTGACATTGGCATGCCGCAGCTCTGGCAAATATCGGGCGCAGGAGGCGGCTCAGGCTCTACCGGTTCCGGAGGCCAGGCCATGTTTTCACCCGTACATGCCGCTTTCGCCGGCCATGGGGCCCTTCTTGGACATCTTGGACTTTATCATCTTCTCGCCCGCGGATTTCACTATTGATGCCTGTTCCTTGTCCAGCTCCGTGGTGTCTATGGGCGTGTTGATGAATTCGCTGAGCACCTTGAGCGCCTTGGAGGCCGCCTTCGGGTCCACGAAATCCTGCTCCGCTTCCGCCAGTATGGTCATCACCGGGAAATTCTCCAGCGCGCCCCTGGCGAGCAGCACGCCCGTCACTCCCGTGGTCGCGCCTTCGCGTATCGGCTTCGCGAGTTTCCTCGCCACGATGTCCTTCACCATCCCCTTGTCCGTGGAAACCACGTAGACCGCGCTTTCCTCCTCCTTGAGGGATATCCCGCCGATGGAGATTATGGATTTGGCATGGAGCGACTTGGCGAAGGCGAGTATCTTGTCCGCGAGCTCCATGGAGTTGGCGACCGGTATGGACATCTCCGACAGTATCACGACCAGGTTGTGCTTCTGGGAGTAGTGTATGCGCGCCGCGGGCAGCGGAATGTAGTTGTGTATCGCGGCGAGCGGTGCGAAATCCGGCGAGGTTATGTAGCCGCCGAACTTGAGGTCCAGGGCGTCCACCAGCTGCGATGCGGCAACCGAGCCCACGAGCCCGGTGCCGGGGAATCCGAGCACCACCGTGGGCTCCCGGAGCTTGATTGTTTCCGTCCTGTGGATTTCTATGTTGGCCATGGCATTATTTAGCCCGCACAACCTTTTAATACCTATAGCGTCTATTTTACTCCATGAGTTTCAAACAGGAAAAGGTATCCATGCCGATGTCTTCGGCAGGCATAATCGGCTTCTCATCGGACATGAAGCTCGCGGGCATAGAGATGGAGCCCAAATTCGTCGTGGCCGCGGCGCTCGTCCTTATGGTGCTCGTAAAAGCGGCAGACCTATTTTTGAAGTAGGTTTCAGCCGAACAGTTTCAAAGCCAGCTTCCCCGCTTCATCCCTCTTCCCAGGCGGCACCAGCACAAGCGCCCTCATCCTGCTTTCCTCTGCCTTTTCGAGCGAGAGCACGAGCCCTGACAGTTCGGTTATGGGCCTCAGGCCGGCCCTGGTTTTCACCCTGAACCCGATGGATTTGGAGAACTGGTGCGGCCGGTCGAGGATGACCTCGCAGCCGAGCCGCTCCCCGAGTTCCTTTGCGGAATGTTCCGCGTCCTTTCCGTGCTTCCCGCTTCCGGGGAAAGAGAATGCCTCCTTGTACAGTTTCCTGCCCAGAAGGCCGTCCATGTACGGTTTCGCTCTTTTCGAGCGCGACATCGCGGCGATGGCATCATCATCCGTGAGTTCGCGGAAATCCCCTGCATTGACAGCGCCATCTTCGAGCGAGAGCGTTATCGCCTTTGAGAGCATGGCGGTGGCTATGCGCACCGTGTGGTGCAGGTAAACGGCCGAGAACATCATGAACCTTGCGATGAGCAGCGATTCGGCTGCCTCCAGCCCGCCCTCCCCGATGGCCAGTTCGTCGCCCTCCATCACGAGCGTGTGGACTATGCGGTCTATGTCAATGACGCCGTAGGCTACGCCGGTGTTGAGCGCGTCGCGCTTCAGGTAGTCCATCCGGTCGGAGCCGATGTCCGAGCTTATTATCTGCCCCTCCTTCTGCTTGCCGAGCCCGGTTATCTCTTCGGGCCGGTAGTTCTCTTTCAGCACGTCCGCGAGCGGGCCCGACACCATGCGTCCTTCCCCGAGCTTTTCGTGGTCCCCTATGAGCGGCGCGAGCACGTCCTCGCCCTCGTGGCTGAACGCGGTGTGCCCCACGTCATGGAGCAGGCCGTAGAGCTTGACCTTCCTGCACGCCTCTTCATCCAGGCCGAGCCGCCCGGCAATCAGCGAGGAAAGGTGGGCCGTGCCGAGCGAGTGCTCGAACCTGGTGTGGTTCGCGCCCGGATAGACCAGGTTGGTGAAAGACATCTGCTTTATGCGGCGCAGGCGCTGGAAATCAGGGGTGTCTATGATGCGCCTCTCGAAATCATCGAACCCGACCATGCCGTAGATTTCGTCCTTGATTATCATCATGCCACCGACAAGCGGGCACAAGACACGGAACGCTACACTGCCGCGTAGGTGCCCTTCCGTTTCTCTATGACGTCGCCGGATTCCGCCAGCTGCTGGAGCACTGCCCTGGCGCCATCCGCATCCAGCCCGGAGGCTTCCGCTATTGCTGGCACGTCCGCGGGCTTCTCCTTGAGGGCGTCCAGTACCGCCTTTGAGGCGCTGTTGAAATATTCCCTCGTTACCACATAGAAAGAGCCGTCAAAGCCCTTGGTGCCCACCACCGAGCCGGACTTCATGTCGCCTTTGAGCATCTCGGACATGGCCTTCGCGTCCTTCTGCTCGCGTATAACCATATAGCCCTGTTTCGTGAGAAGCGCGTAGGAGGGCGGAAGCCCCTGCTGCGCGGCAGCCGCCTGCTTTTCAGGAGCCGCGTTCCGGGTCGCCTGTACTGGTTTCTGCGGTGCCTCGGGTTTCTGCTCTGCAGCTGACGGCGGGTTCTGCCCCTGGCTTTTCAGCATGGGATAGACCTCGTCCGCTATGTTGTACACTCCGTTCTTGTACTTGCTGCCCTTGAACACGTTCACCCAGCCCCGCTTTTCCAGCCGTTTAAGGATTTCCTTCTCCGGTCCGCTGAGCGCCCTGGACACCTGGTCCGGAGTCCTGTCGCCGAACTTTATGGACTGGAGCCGATGAAGCACCGCTATCTCCTCGTTTGTAGGCCCCGAGTCCCGAGTCTCGGGTCCAGGGTCCTGCCGGCCGCCGAGGGGCATGCTGAGGAAATAGTATCCGTCGCGGAGCGGGAAGAGCTCTATCTCCTCCACGCAAAGGAACTCCTTGGGCAGTTCGATGAAGCACCTGTCCTGCTTCCTTATGACCCTCGCTCTCGCCATAAGGCTGTTTCTGTTCGGAAGATTATAAAAATGAGTTTATCGCGGAGCGTAATTACTGCTGTGGTTGCGCACTCGCTCTGCTGCCCACGAGCTGTTTGGCGATTTTCGTGATGGTGTGCACGATGGGCCGTTTCCTGGCCATTGGATTCGGAAGCCCCATGTCGCCGTCCGAGAGCGGGCCGCATTTCGCGGCTTTCGCCTTATTCTGCGGCTCGAGCGCGCGCTCTATCCTCTGGATGACGACCGGCTCCAGTGCCACCGCGCCCCTTCTGGCCCTCTGGGCATAAGCCGTGAGTATGACGTTGAACACGCATTCCTCCGAGCTGCTAGGCAAAGTCGCGAGTTCGAACACGGATTCGTATATCCTTTGGAGGTCACTAGGAAGCTTCCTGGCAAGGTGATTGGCCACTTTCTTCTCCATGACCGCTATCCTGGCGCTGTCCCTGGTTTTTCCGAAGCCGTCTGCAAGGGCTTCTGCCACGTCTATGAGATGGCATTTCGCCGCAAGGCGCTGCTCCATGAGCACGGCCGCCCATGTGGCGAGTGATTCGAGCCTTTCCACAGGCGCACCGTCTGGATTGCTGAGCGCAAGTATGAATTCCCATTTGACGTGATGAACCGTTTCGGCAGGCATCTTCCATGCGCTTGTCCTCACCAGGAATTCGAAGGTTTCGGCATGGGCCCCGTCCTTTGCCTTCGCCATGCCCGTGGCCGCTGCCATGAATATGCTTGTGAACTGGCCGGGTTTCAGGCTCTTGCTCCTGACCAGCTGCAGCACGGTGGCTGCGGCATCCGCGTCCCCCCTGCTCAAGAGCTCGAGGATTCCGGGTTGTTTTGTGCTGTTCGGTTCCATTTTGTTTCCCCTTAATGGGTGTTTTGTATGTTATCTATTATGGATTTTGATGTATTTAAACCTATCGCTTTTCGGGCCAGGACCAGGTTTTTAAATGCCTTTCAGACAACCTCCATGCGGTGATAATAATGGCCATTTCTCCATTCGAGGACAGGTACAGGACCGAAATGAACGACATATTCGAGGAGGACAACAGGCTTTGCAAATGGATGCAGGTGGAAATCAGCCTGGCGAAGGCGCATGCCCGGCTCGGCACCATACCCAAGGAAGCGGTGAAACAGATTGAGGACGGCTCCAGGAAGGTGAAGCCCGGGCGAGTTAAACAGATAGAGGCGGAGATACACCACGACCTCATGGCCATGGTGAAAGCCCTGTCCGAGCAGTCCGGGGATGCCGGGAAATACGTGCACCTGGGTGCGACCAGCTATGACATAGAGGACACGGCCACGGCGCTGATATTCATGGACGCCCTGGAGGCGCTGGACTCGAGGCTCGAAACCCTCGCCGGCGTGCTTCGCGAGCTCGCCAGGAAGCACAAGAGGACCGTGTGCATCGGAAGGACGCATGGCCAGCACGCGGTCCCGACGACCTACGGCATGAAATTCGCGATTTATTACCAGGAGCTTCTGCGCGACGGCGAGAGGCTCAAGGAGGCCGAGAAGCGGATAGGCGTGGGCAAGATGTCCGGCGCCACAGGCACAATGGCGACCTTCGGGGCGAATGGAATGGAAATCCAGGCAATGGTTATGAAGGACCTCGGGCTCGAGCCGGCCAGGGCCTCCAACCAGGTGATACAGAGGGACAGGCATGCGGAAGTGCTCTGCTGCCTCGCGCTCACCGCCGCGCTCCTGGAAAAAATGGCCAAAGAGGTGCGGAACCTGCAAAGGACCGAAATCCTGGAGCTCAGCGAGCCCTTCGGAAGGAAGCAGGTGGGCTCCTCCACAATGCCGCACAAGCGCAACCCCCACAAATCAGAGCGCGTCTGCTCGCTCGCGAGGCTGGTGCGCGCGAACGTGCTCACCGCCCTGGAAAACATCCCCCTTGAGCACGAGCGCGATTTGACCAACAGCGCGAACGAGCGAGCGATTTTCGGCGAGTCGTTCATCGCGGTGGATTACATGGCCCTCGAGATGACGAAAATACTCCAGGGGCTGGAAATCTTTCCGGAAAACATAGAGAAGAACCTGGACATGACGCACGGGCTTGTCATGGCAGAGCGGCTCATGATTGCGCTGACAGACAAGGGAATGGGCAGGCAGGAGGCGCACGAGCTGGTGCGCACGCTCGCGCAGAGGGCGTTCTCGGAAAACAAGGAGCTGAAGGCTCTCGCCGCCGAGAAGAAGCTGCTTTCGCAAAAAGAACTCGACGTGATTTTCGACCCGCACACCTACATCGGATGCGCAGAGAAAATCGTGGAGGAAGCGACACGGGACTAAAAAACGCGGGACACGAAACGCGATTTGGAGGAAGCGGTGAGGGACTAGGGCCGGGCGCGGACTTTTTGTTTTTGTTTCCTGATTTCGTGATTCTCATTATCCATGGCATCGATGACGCCCGATTCTACGGGGAACTGGGCCGGAGCGCCCCAGCCCATGTTATCGCTCATCTGCTTCGTGCATGCCATGCTCATGAGCGTCTGAAGAAGCCCCATCCTGATGAACACGTCGGGCATTTTGATGACCGAAGCATCTCGAATGTCTGACAGCAGGCTGAAAACGAGCTCGTATACGGCATTCGTGGAAGAGTACGCCACGCACTCATAATTCTCCTTCATCGTCCTGCGTTCAGCGTCATCCTGCCCGTACCATACCCGCGACCATACGCGGTACCTGGCTTCAAGATGCACGAGCAGCGCGTATATCGCGGCAACGGCCTCCATGGCGGGCTTGCCGGCCGCGCCGGCATCCAGTGCCGCCTCGGCCGCCTTTACCAGGTCAATGCTGTTTATCTCGAAAAACACCGTCTTTCCGTTGGAGAGGTGGTAGTTGGCTTCAGGATGGTTGGGTTCTAACCCGACCACTCTGATTGCATCCGGAAGCCAATTCAGCTCAGGATTGAACGCGCGTTCCACCCTGTCCATTTTAGCAATAAATTCCATCTCTTCCTGCCTGCTGGCAAACTCCGTTTCATAAAATCTGCGCATGGACTCGGCGTGCCTTTGAACCGCGCCATTGTCATCGCTCACGAAGCCCGAGTACGTGGCCGCATGCTGAACCCCATCCCTCATGAACATGCGCAGCTCCCTGGCGTCCACGATGTTGTCCGGGAACAGTGCCTTGGCGGCCTTCAGCGCAAGGAACCTGCTCACATGATAAAACGAGCTGCTTGGCCGGAGCAGGTGGCAGTACGGGGGGATTATTATCCCGAAATCCTGGTCAATGGGGCGGGAAACCACGGGCTGCAGCCGCTCCACCATGCCGTCGTATCGCGTTGATGTGCCGCTTATGGTCCATACGCTCGCCTCGTTGCTTTTGCCTATGGGCTTGCGCGTGCCTTTGACTGGGGGTGAAAACGTGACAAGCATATGTTATAATTTGTGGCAAAGAGTTTATAAATAAGATGGGGTGATGCGATGCCCCCATTCCCGCTCTGTCACCGCCCTCGCTAGTGTTTATAAATATAGTCCCATTAAGTCCATCAGAATCAGTACATACCACTCGAGGTATCCATATGGCAGAAGGAAAGATGTTCATATACGGCTCGCTCGGCGCCGCGATAGTCGGCCTGATTTTCGTTTTCATGTTCGGTCAGGGCTCGAGCGGGGCCACCATCATCGGAGCCCTGATATGCGCGGCAGGCGCTTTCGGGACATTCGTATTCTGGAAATACGGATATATCCTAGTCCCGCTCATCACGGAGCGCAGCAGGATAATCCTGAAGATGGACGGCGGCTATGAGGTCCCGGCAGCAGAAGACGTAATCGTGAAGCAGATGGAGAACGGCGTGTACTACGCGAGCGTTTTCCTCGGCATCAAAATATTCGAGTCCGCCACCGAGAAGGCGACCGAGGAGAACGTCGCCTACAACGAGTTCTTCGAGCGCGCGGTGTCCAACCTCAAGTACGTCACAAAGATATCCTACATGCTTTACGTGGAGGACATCGGGGAGAAGAGGAAGCAGATAGAGGCCAAGAGGGCCGAGGCCCAGCTGCGCCTGGCCCGCGAGAGGGACAAGACCGATGCCGACGTGCTCAAGATAGACAAGTACGAGCGCGAGGTGGCTCATTGGGACCTCCAGCTGAACAAGCTCATCAAGGGCGTAAAGCCCATGGGCGTAATCGCCTATGCCATGACCACGGCGGCCTCCCTGAGCAAGGAGGGTGCCATGGCATCCGCGAAGGCGCAGGCGAACGAGCTCATGACCGTGCTCGCCAACGCCCTCAACGTGGAAGTCAAGTGGCTCAAGGGGGACGAGATGATGAAGTGCTTCGAATGGGAGAGGTTCTTCCCCACCACCCCGCAGGAGCTGGAGGAGGCGACCATTTAGTCGCACAGGTGCTTACAAAATGGTCCTGAGCGGAAAGCTGGAAGTGCTTAAGGTTTCTAACCGGGAGCTCAGCAGGAGGAACATCCTTGTCCATCCTCCGGAGCCGCCGCTGGAAATCCTGTGCGACGACCCGGCGAACTCCATTTTCATAGGCACGACCAAGATATTCCACGCGCCGTTCTACTGGAACTACCAGAACGTGCCCAACCCGCACATCGCAATCGTCGGAATATCCGGTTCGGGAAAGTCCTACTTCATCAAGACCTTCCTGCTGCGCGCGGCGTTCGTGTGGAACGCGAACGCGCTCATATTCGACTGGGCCGGGGAATACAAGCCCTGGGTAAAGGACACCGGGGGCAAGGTGATATCCCTGGGCAAGGGTTCCTACCTCAACATACTGGACCTGGGCGGCATGAAGCCCTACGACAGGCTGAAGCAGATAATGCGCACGCTCGAGATGCTCACAGACATCGCGAACTATCCGGAGCAGAAGCGGCTCACCGAGCAGGCCATGGAAAAGGCCTACGTTGAGGCCAAGTACAGGATGGATGCGAGGGAGCAGAAGGACGAGCTGGGCAAGTCCCTCACGGCGCCGACGCTCAAGGACGTAGTGCGCATACTGGAGGAGCAGGCCTCGATGGGCACCTACGAGTTCCCGGCCGAGCTGGAGAACGCGGTCTACAGGCTCAAGCAGTACACCAAGTCGGGCGAGGATTTCTTCGCCCAGCAGTCCACGGTGAAGCTGGAGGACCTCATCACATCCGGGCTCGTGGACCTGGACCTCTCTGGCCTGCCCGACGAGACGTTCAGGGCGATGGCCGCGCTCACGCTCATGCAGTTCGCCAAGGAAAAGATGCGGCTTTCCGGCTGGTCCAGCGAGAAGGGGCTGCGGCTGATACTGGTGGTGGACGAGGCGTGGAAAATCGCCAAGGACGACAACTCGGACCTGGTAATGATAGTGCGTGAGGGCCGCAAGTACAACTTCGGCATGATAGTCGCATCGCAGAACCCCACGGACATATCAGAGGCCATATTCTCCAACGTCGGCACGACGTTCATGCTCAAGGTGAAGTTCGAGAAGTTCCTGGACTACCTCCAGGGCTCGCTCAATTTCTCCAATTACATGCGCGAGGAGATATCCCGGCTCGGTGTGGGCGAGGCGGCAGTGAACATGGCCCTGACCAGCCCGACGCCCTACCCGTCCACGTTCCTCCTCGAGAAGATAATAGGCGAGGAGCCGGCGAAGGAATTCTTCCTCGACCTGGATGATGTGATAACCGCGAAGCAGAAGAGGGATGTCAACATGGCCAAAAGCGTTTCGTTCATCAAGGAGGATTTCAGGCGCAAGATGAGGCAGTTCGGGCTCGGCGACGACAAGGTGGAGGAGCTCACCAAGATGTTCGAGAAGAAGAACCGGCACCTGGACGTGGTGTCCCTCGTGATAACGTTGGAGCGGTTCGGCGTGGCGAGGAGGAACATCGGCGACTTCCTCAAGGACACCGGCATGGACGACATAACGATCATCAACGTGTTCGGCAAGGTGGACATGCGGAAGACCGAAGGCGGCGCCAAGGAGATAACGCAGGTCGTTTTGGAGGATTGATGTCAATGCGGATCTGCATAGTCTGCCAGAAGGACATGGAGGGCAAGCCCGTTGTGCCCATCAAGGAGGACGCCATCATCCGCACCATCAGGAAGGTGAAGCAGTCCCTCAACATGGCCCAGAACAACGAGCTCTGCGTGTGCGAGGCCGACGTCCCGGCCCACGAGAAGCGGAGGAAGGAGTTCGAGCGCTCGCTCGTGCTCTTCGGCGTCCTGGCAGCCGTGGTGGTGGTGCTCCTGGTCGCCACCCTGCTCATGTCCGGCCGCTTCGACATCTTCGCGTTCCTCTCAGCCATTGTTATCGGGCTTTGCATACTGCTCTTCGCAATCCTGTTCAAGTACGCGCCCGCCCTGGAACAGGGGCCCGGCGAGGCCAAGGGCAAGAAGCCGAAGCTCCCCAAGGAGCTCGAGGACATTGAAAAGAAGGAACAGCCAGCGCCCAGGGCCGCCAAGCCGGCGCCCGGGAAAAGGGGTAGATGATTCATGGCGTTACCACAGCAGAAGCCGGTGGCCGCGGCAAAGCCGGTTGCGAAAGCGGCAGGACAGGCAACAACGCAGCCGTCAGCGGCACCGGCGCCGTCCCAGGCAGCCGGCGGGTTTTCGCTCACGCCGAAGGTCGACGGGTTCAAGATAAAGGCGAAGATGACCGGCACGGTGAAGGACATCGCGGACACGTTGCGCACAATCTCGTTCCTGGAGGTCGCTCCGGAAAAGGACGCGGTCAACGTGGTCTACGTGGAATCCAGGGACATAAACAAGAACCCCTACCTGTTCTCCATACTCAAGCTGAAAAAAGACGAGCTCGAAGTGCTCTACTCCATACCATCCGAGATTGCGCCGAGGAAGAGGAAGCTCGACGTCATCCGCTACCTGCTCAACATCCTCACCCTGGTGGAGTCGTCATTTCCCATAGACAACAAGGTGCTCTACCAGCTCATCGAGGCCGCGGTGAAGGACCTGCTGGAGTCCGTAACAATGGATTATTCCAAGCTCTACACCGCCTACGATTCCATGAAGAAGGATGCCGACGACCTGCGCAAGAAGGTGGAACGGCTACAGGACCAGTCCGAGGCGCTCACCACGAAGAATTACGAGCTCAAGGCATCGAACGACGAGATGCAGTTGCGCATCCAGGCGCTGGAGGTGCTCTCGGACGACGCGCTCAAGGCGAAGCTTCAGGAGTGGGTCATGGAGCACAATGGGGAGATAAATGTCATCGAGTTCACCAAGATGTACAAAGTCGCGGAGGCCAGGACCGAACAAATGCTCAACAGGCTGGTCGCCGAGGGCTACCTGGAAGTCCTCAAATAGGCGTCAACAACCCAGGGCTAAAGCCCTGGGCTTGCAGGTGTATGTTAATGGAAAAAGGACAGGGCTTTAGGCGGAAGCCGCTTCTTGGGTGCAAGCCCATGGAGCGTGCGCTCCTCTTTGGTTTGAAAACCAAGGCTTCCCTATCGTCCGACGCATCGGACGATGGGGCACCGTGTCCAGAGGACACGATTGCCGCGCACCCTGGGTTGTTGTGATTGGCAATGGTTGAGATAGGCGCACTGAAGATCCGCAGGAGCATATACAAGTTCGAGGCCCACAAGCGATACCAGTTCGTCCTGCGTTACAAAATAATCCAGCGCAGCGGGCTCGACAAGCTCAGGGACTCGCTCAAGGCATTCCTCGCCCCGAAAAAGACGGCGGCCGCGCCGGCAGCCGTCATGGCCGCAAAGGAAGCCCCGGCACCCGGCGGGTTCAACCTGCTGCCCATCGCAGCCGCGTTCGTAATCGCCATCATCCTCGTGGTGGCAGGATTGATGCTGCTCATGCCCTCGATGTCCCCGGGGTTCGTTCCGGTCCAGCCCGTGGAGAAGGCATCCCTGTCCAACAAGATAATGTACAGCGACGTGCTAACCTCGGCCTCACGCGGCAGCAACGACCACGTGGCAATGCTTTTTATAGACTACAACGCCAGCGGCATCCAGAATTATTCGGTCTCACTCCAGACTTATGCGGAGAGGCTGCCCACGGAAGTGTTCGTGCTGAATTCCGAGAGGATCGAGGCGTCCCGATACTCCGACTTTCTCACCGCGCTCCGCAGGAATCTCGGCCGCATGGGCGTGGTGGTGAACGAAATCTCCTTCGGGCAGCTGGGGACCGTGCCCAGGGGCGCCGAGGTAATCGTGCCTTCCGGAGTGGTGCCCGTGGAGCTGCTCAGCGGCAGGGGCAACATCACGCACCTGATGGAATCGGGCGTGGTCGTGATATACATCGGCCAGTCCTTCAAGTCCCTGCTCAATGGCACGCTTGTGAAGACCACGCCCCAGGGCATGTTCGATTCCGTTGGGATAAGTTTCGACGAATCGTCCTCACCCGCGTGCACGGACAATTTCACGCTTTTCCAGCCGCTCTACCAGGTGACCGCCGCATCCACGGCCTACGGATGCATCTCGGTGGTAAAGAAGGGCAACGGCACGATTCTTTTCGTTCCCCAGACCATTGACGGAGGCTGGCGCTCCGACCCGGTGGCGGCGGCCACCGATATCGCGCGCATAGTGGTTGAAACGCCCTGGGCGCTGCCGGACAACCCGGGCTCATCCTATGCGCTCACAGCCGATAACACGTCCGGAGCCCTGTCCGGCAGCCAGCAGTTCTTCACCCTGTCGTACACGGGCAGTGAACGCAGCGTCAAGGTGTTCTTCTACGGCCTCACGCCCATGGGCTCGTCGTTTCAGGACATGAAAACGCTCAGGGTGAGCCAGGCTCCCCGCGGCGAGCTTTACATGTCCCAGCTCAGCGTCACCAGCACCAAGGTGACAGGCGAGAAGATAAGGATGAATGCCAACCTCGCAGAGCCAACGCCGGCATCGCCATCAATGTCCCTCCTGTTCACCGCCTCCAACGGAACGGAGGTGCTGCGGATCCCCGAGGGCAACATAAACACTCAGGCACAGGATGTCAACCTTGACGTTGACATTTCCGTTGACCAGGGCGAGTATATGGTGAGCCTGGAGGACGACACGGGCAAAACCTATGCCTCCACTTACCTCAATGTGCAGTCAGTAGCGATAAACGGGCCGTATCCGGGCGCGAAGCCCTCCTTGTACACGTTCCAGGTGGACACGCCGGTCACGCTCAATACGCTCACGCTTGACGTGGATGGCGGAAAATTCAAGAAAGACTTCAGCGATGTGTCCGCCGGCCAGCTGAGCGTGGACGTGTCGGATTACAGCGGTGGAGACGCGCTTTCCTATGGCAACCACACCTTCAGGTTCACTGCAGGGAATTTCGAGACGCTCCTGACCTACAGCAGGGCCATGCCGCCGCCTCCGTTCCCGCCCGGGCTCCTGCTCATCGTGCTGCTCGCAGGAGGCATAATGGGAGTCGGCATATACTTCGCCAGGCAGGAGCGCGTCTTCTTTTCCATAGACGTGCCCGATTTCCCGCCCGTGTCGCGCACCAAGATACCCCTCAACACAGAGACCGTGCTCTCCGTGTTCGACAGGGTGAACACGACTTATCGGTGGGAATACACCCCTCTCGTGGCTAGCGAGGTGAAGAACGGGTTCAAGAACATGTACTACCGGGGCAATCCCATATTCATAACCGACTACAACACGGAGTTCCTGCTCAACCAGCTGGTGAGGACGAGGAAGGTCAAGGAGTTCCTGGACTACTACGGGCTCGAGGAATGGGAGAAGAAGTCCGGCCACAGCGTGCGCTACCTCGCCATGCTGCGCAAGCTGAGGGACCTCTGCGTGAACAACGCGATTCCCTTCACCCAGCTCGGCGAATCGGAGGTATGCGACAGCGAGATAACCGTGGTCGGCCAGCAGATGTTCCTGCATTTCTACGACAAGACCAACGCCGCCGACGTCCTGGGCAGGGCGCTTGTCAGCCTGGGCAAGGGCATCACCATCGTGCTTTTCAGGGATGACGCGGAGAAGGGCGAGTTCTCGGGCCAGCTCAATTCCATCACCAAGGCGCCGCTTGTCATGAAGCTCGAGGTGGAGGCGAACTCGGTGATGCTGCTCACCTATCCGGAGCTGGAGAAGATGGTGCAGGAGTTCAAAGGAGTATAAAGTTAGCCTAATCAGCGCCTAAGCGCTTGCCTCAATCATGTCTAAAACCGGCTCGGCATTGAGCCCCAGCTTGAGGAATTTCGCCTCTTGCGACATGAGCCACCGGGCCTCCACGTGCTCGCCTGAAACGATGTGGCGGTCGCTCGTCGTCTCGCATGAATAGACGATATAAATCGAATGCTTCTCGTTCCCGTCCTTCTCATAGGTCGCAGAGGTCATGCCGAGCATCTTCAGGGGGCCCGCGGGCATTAGCGCGGCCTCCTCCTTGAGCTCGCGGACAGCCGCCTGCTCAGGGGTTTCGCCCCATTCCACCCTGCCGCCGGGGAATTCCCACCAGCCGCCGGGCCGTTTGAGAAAAAGCATCCTGCCATTGTTGTTGGCGACCAGGTACGCGTTCAGTTCCTGTATCCGCATCGGGATTACTTCCTGAGGAACTGGGTTACCACCGAGAACCTTTCATCCTCGATGAATTCCAGGGATTTGTTGCACTTGTTGCAGCGGAACTCCCTGTCCGTCGCAGAGCCGAAATCCACTATGGAGCCCAGGCCGCAGGCCGGGCAGAAATAGTACTGGTTGCCGTCCCCGCCAGCGGCGCTGGCCGCGACCTTGCCGGCGGTTTCGCTCACCCACTTCACGATGCGGGCCTTGTTCAGGGACCAGGAATAGGAGTACCAGCCGGTCTCGGAGTCCTTTTCGCGGGCGTATTGCACCAGCCCCTTGCTGTGGAGCCGGTTTAGTGTGGCGCGCACGTCTGAAATCCTGAGCTGGAGAGACTTGGCGAGCTCCTCGTCGCTATGGCTCCCGTAGAAATGCCTCACTATCTCGAGGGCATTTTCGCCGCCTATCTCTATCAGCATCTGCCTGACGTAGGCATCCGAAAGTATCCTGTGGATGTGCTCTATCTCCGCCTTCTGCTCCGGAGTGGCGCTCCTGGTGGGGCTCACCATCTTTATGGACTGTTTCCTGGCCGCAAAAAGGACCGGCGCCTTCGCCACATTCTTCGGAGGGGCGGCCTTTTTGGGAAGACGGGCTTTCTTCGCCTTGCTCACGGCACTTTTGACCCTATTGGCCTTCCCCTTGCCCGGGGCAGCCCTGGCTGTGACCCTGGCATTGCTCTTTACTTTCATCTTCGAAGCGACGGGCCTTGCCGCCTTCGTCCGTGATACTTTCCTGTTCTTAGCCAATGGACCACCCGCATGTTGTGATAACATACATATTCTGTCATTCAGAGTATATAAGCTTTTCTATTGCGGTGCGGGTGTTCCCGTGCAGGGCGTGCTTATTTTATGGCAGGGATGAATCTTTCCCATCCGTGTTTTTTCGTTTTCCCCCCGACCACTTCCCTGTAGAGCATGAGCGTGATTTCCGCGCTTTTTTCTATGCTGAACTTCCTGGCCGTGGCCTTTGCCTTCGCTCCCAGCCGCTCCCGCAGCTTTTGGTCTGAGAGCAGCAGGTCTATCTTTTTCGCCATTGCAGCGCTGTCGCCGGGCTTCACCAGGAAGCCGTTCACGCCGTTCCTGATTATCTCCCTGGGCCCCAGCTTGTCCACGCCCACTGCCGGGATGCCGAAGGACATGGCCTCTATGAACGTGAGCCCGAACGTTTCCGAGTCGGACGGGGAGACGAACACCTCGGCACATGCGTAGGCGGCGCAAAGCTCCTCCCCGGTGACGAGGCCCGTGAACCTGGCGTTCCTGGCCAGGCCTAATGCCTCAGCCTCGCGCAGGTAGCCCTCCTGCTGCGGCCCCGAGCCCACGACCACCATGAACCAATTCCCGGACTTGAGCCTGGGAAGCGCTGCGAGGAGCACATCGAGCCGTTTCTCGAAGCCGAGCCGGCCCACGTAGAGTATGACCTTCCTGCCTTCCGGTATGCGGTATTTCTTCCTGAACATGGCCTTCTGCGCGTCGGTCGCCTTCAGGCGCCCCAGGTCTATGCCATTGGGAATCACGATGACGTTCTTCACGCCATAAGCCTTCAGCTCCCCCGCCAGCTCGCTGGTGGGCGCGATGGTCCTTTCAGTGAGCGAGAACACGAACCTTATGAGCCCCCTAACGGTCGTCCTGCCGAGCAGCCTTACGAATCCCGGGAATTTGCCATCGAGTAGATAGGGAAGGTAGTCCGGGAAGTGCGTGTGATAGGTGGCCACCACGGGTATGCCGCGCCTCCTGGCTGCCAGCAGGCCCTGAAGCCCCAGCAGCACCGGCGCATGGGCATGGACCACGTCCGGGTTTTCCCGTTTCAGTATCTTGGACAACTCGTAGGCGTACATCCCGCTCATGCGGTAGCCCTCGTAATACGGGAACGGGGACGCGGGAATCCAATATGTCCTCACCCCGTCCCTGCCGCGCACGGACTCTATTCTTTTGCAGTCTCCAGGGGCGAACAGTATGACCTCGTTGCCCTTGGCGATATGCGGGAGCACGCTGTCCAGGTAGGAGACAACCCCGTTGACCTGCGGGTGCCAGGTATCCGTGAACAAGGCGATTTTCATAAAATCTCAACCCGTGCCGTTCGCGCTTCCGGTTGAATCCGCCGGGCCGGTGGAGTTGGCGGAATCCGACGCCTCCATTCCGTTGAAAATAGCGGAGACGCCTGGCGGAAGCGCGGCGCTTTCGTTTGCCGATTGGTTCTGCATTGCGCCGCCCGTGGTTTCGTTAGCCGTGCCCGGGCTTTCGTTTTCCGGCGGGGAAGGCGGAACCGGCAGCGCCACCTGCAGGCAATAGCCCTTCTTCGTGCCGTCCAACACATTGCCGCACCAGGTGCTGTTCTTGTTCGCGCCGGCGAGCTCTATGTAGCAGTCGTCGGCGAATTCCGGCGTCGTGATGAGGGCGCATATTGCCGGGTCCTTGAGATAGGGCATGAAAGAGACCAGGCACCGGTCATGCACGGCCCCGGCCAGTTCGCAGAGGTTTTTGTCGCCGAGCTGCAGCGCGATTTTCTGGATGCACGCCCCGCGCCCCTCCCCCTCGTCCTGGCCGAGATAGCATTTGCTGAACAGGTCCTGCCTGTAGGCGTTCTCGTTGAATGCGATATCCAGGGCGTTGCCGGACAGGTTCTGCGGCGGGCCTATAACGGGGGCGGCCGTGAAATCCGCGCCGATGAGCTTCTGCTGGATGGTGTAGAGCTTTCCCTGGTACGTGTAATTGTAATACAGCTGGTCGATGTCGCCGTCCTGCCCGATGCATGACACGTATTGGAACACCTGCGGGGTTCCGGCGCTGATGCCGAACCTGCCCATGTCCTGCAGCGTCATGTTCCGGTAATCGATGGCGTATCTTATCTCCGTGCACTCCCTGCCGTCCGCAAGGACCATCGCCTGGAAATACGGGGAGAACACCAGGACGCTCCTGTTTATCATGTACTCGTAATCGTTCTTCATGGAGCCCATGGCGGTGCTGTTGAACAGCCTGCTGCGCATCCTTGCCACGTAGGATTTCGCGGCGCTCTCGTTTTTCACGGAAGAGCAGGCCTCATCAGCGGCGAACCTCACGCAGAGCACGGTGTCGTTCTCCAGGAAGTACAGCTTCTTGTCGGACAGCACGCTGGCCACATCCACCGATGCTGCCTTCCCGTAGCATGCGAGCGTGTAATTCTCGGCAAAGCCGTTGGAATATTCGCCGTAGGCATAGATGTAGGCGCTCGCGTTCTCTCCGAACGAAGCCGCTTCCATGTAAAGGTCCCGCGCCTGCATGGCGTAATCAGGAGCAACTGGCTTCGGCGCCATGAGCTGCGTGGCTGCGAAGAGCGCAATGAATGCGGCTGCGAGGGCCATCACAATGTGCAAAGGTTTGGCTTCCATGATTCCCACCGTTGATAAGTCCCGTTTATGCCTGATTTTAAACTAATCATCCAGCAAAGATTAAAAAACACTTTTCTTTTAGAAGGTAGCGGGAAAGATTTTTAAAAAAATCTTGAACAGGAAAACAGGAACTTAAGATGTGATCGAATGGATTTTGTGCCTACGAAAATTTTCTTCACGAAAGGTGCCGGAAAAAGCAAGGACCAGCTGCATTCGTTCGAGATGGCGCTCAGGGACGCGGGCATCGCGCCCTACAACCTCGTGTCGGTCTCGTCCATACTGCCGCCATACGCCAAGATAATCTCCAAGAAGGAGGGGCTGAAGCACCTCAAGCCCGGGCAGGTGGTGTTCCTCGTCATGTCGCGCGCGTCCTGCAACGAGCCGAACCGCCTGCTCGTGGCGAGTGTCGGAAGCGCGGTTCCCGCGGCCAAGAAGACGTATGGCTACCTGAGCGAGCACCACGCGTTCGGCCAGACCGAGAAAAAGGCGGCGGATTACGCCGAGGACCTGGCGGCGTCCATGCTCGCATCCACGCTCGGCATAGATTTCGACCCGGAGACCGCATGGAACGAGAGGGAAAAATACTTCAAGATGTCGGGCAAGATGGTGCGCACGAGCAATGTGACGCAGTCCGCGGTATCCGACAAGAACGGCAAATGGACATCCGTGCTCGCGGCGGCAGTTTTAATATTCTAACTACATATACTATAGACAGGCAACGACCGATTTTCATGTCTTTGGTGATAAGATGGGTTTTTTGGATTCGCTTTTAGGAGAGGAGGAAAAGAGATTTGGGAAGGAAGGGGCCAAAAGGAGCAAGGAAGCCAAGGTCAGCGACGCTTCGAAACGGGTCCCCGCCGTGCCCTTCAGGGTGTCCACTTCGTTCCTTCCGCTGCGCCTGAGCGCCATGAAGGCGAACTCGGTGAACCTAGTCGTCCGGCTCACCAACATAACCAATGATTCGCAGCTCGTGTCCGTGGATGTCCTGCTCCCGAGAAAGGAGCTGGTCGGCTTCGACCCGGCATGCATCAACAAGATGACCGAGAAGAAGGTTGGCGAGGTGCAGCCCGGGGAGACGAAGGAGGTCTCCATCCCGGTGTGGGCGAGCAACCAGACCGCGGCCGGCGATTACATGCTGGATATCAGCGCCTATGCGCACTACCAGGACTACAACAAGGTGTACGCCTCGGTGAAAAGGAAGACGAGCCTGAGGGTAGTCTGAGATTTTTTATAATCTACTTTTTTCTTGACGGCTGCCATGGTATGCCGTTTGATTGTTCCCACAGCCGCTCTCTTATAAATTCGGTTGCCCGATTCTCGTTGGCAGCGTCCATAACACACTTATACTTCGGCGCTTTAAACGCGCTCCTTGCCTTCGGTTTCGGCCTCACGGCATGAACATGTTTTTCGACAATCCTTTCGACAGTTCTTTTCATATACTCACCTAATTAGATATATTACAACAGAACACTTTATAAAATCGCATGCCCGCGTTTTTCTGTTCTATTTATTTAGTGTCAAACCTGTTATTCAAATCAGTTATCGCGTTCGCAACGAGGAGCCCGCGTTCGGTGAGCTTCACGACCCGTTTCTTGCCCCTTGCCTCAATCTGCAGATAGCCGCTCTTCTCGAGCTTGGACACCAGCTTCGTCACGTACACATATGTCGTGCCGGTGGTGACCGCGATCTTCGAGAGATACCAGGTGTTGGTCGGGTCCTTGAGGGTAACCATGATGCGGCAAGGCTTTGGCCTCGCGAACAATTCGAACATATTCCTATTTTGTCAGGCTGCCTTTAAAAAACCCAATCAGGAAACCCCACTTTCGGCTTCGCACTGTGCTGGACGATTCTTTAAGAATGACACCCACTACCGGCGTGGCGCAAGTAAAAGATGGTCCACGTCCCCATTGAAAACAGGAAAGAAAACCATGTCAGTACGGACCAATGGGAACATAGTCGTATAACACAATTTGCCGTCGTTGCATCGTCGAAAGCTTTATAAATTATATCTCTGTAATAGCCCATGCCACGGTTTTACGACGTGTTCGCCCCGTGGAAAAAGAGGCATTTGGAGGGTGACAAGATGGGAACAAGAATCGGATCTGAGAAGATTTCGCGGGAGGACGGCTATCTTTACTTCATAGGTAAAGACGGTTTCGTTTGGGCAGCGCCGATGAAGCACAACAAGAAAGGCAGGAAGAAGAAAGTCGGAAACGAGAAGATTTCGAAAGAATCCGGCTGGATGTACTACCTCGGCAAGGACGGATACGTTTACAAGGCGAAGCTGAAAAACGCATAAATTCTTCCCTTTTTTTTTCCTATTACTTTTTAAACCGGACTTCCATAATCTTATTCCTAGATTCCACTCCAGATTTTGTTATGAGGTGAATCGTTATGCGCATAGTGATATCGGACCCGAAAACCGGAAAAAGCTACCAGGCCGAAGTCTCCAAGGAGCATGAGGCGCACATAGCGGGCAAGAAAATCGGCGACACGCTTGACGGCGGAGTGCTCGGCGCCGCAGGATACCAGCTCGAATTCACGGGCGGCTCGGACAACTCCGGTTTCCCCATGAGGGAGGAAATCCCGGGCCAGAGGAAAATGGCAGTGCTTGTGAGCGAGGGGGTGGGCTTCCACACCAAGCGCAACGGCGAGAGGCAAAGGCGCATGATGCGGGGCAACACGTTCTCCTCGGACACGGCCCAGGTTAACGCCAAGGTCGTGGCAGCCGGCGCGACTCCGCTGGAGCAGATATTCCCGAAGGCCGAGAAGAAAGAGGATAAGAAATAGAATAAGCGCTTAAAAATTTACACAGAAGCCAGACCTCTGACGGCTGACGGAGCATTGGTATGTATGGAGACGACGTCTTCCTTGTATGCGGAAATGACAAATTTTGGCAAAATTTTGTCAGCCATCGTAAATCAAATTTACGATGCAAGAACACAACGCTTCCCGGCTAATGGGAAAATCCTGAGCGCTTCCGAAGTAGGTGACCTTCTTTGCAGGCCGAACTGAACATAGGGATGCTTGGCCATGTGGACCATGGCAAGACCACCCTGACATCGGCGCTCACCGGCAAGTGGACTGACACCCATTCCGAAGAAATCAAGCGGGGCATATCCATCCGCCTCGGCTATGCCGACTTCAAGGTTTACAAGTGCGCCAAGTGCGGTAAGTACGCCGTGCAGGACAAGTGCGGCTGCGGCGGAAAGGCCGAGTTCAGGAGAAAGATATCCGTAGTGGACGCGCCCGGCCACGAGACGCTCATGACCGCGGTCATCGCGGCATCCAACATCCTCGACGCCGCCCTATTCCTCATCGCTGCGAACGAGCCCTGCCCCCAGCCCCAGACCGTGGAGCACCTCATCGTGCTCGGCTCCATGGGCGTGAAGAACATAATCGTAGTGCAGACCAAGATAGACCTCGTGCCCAGGGAGAAGGCGCTGGAGAACTACGCACAGATAAAAAAGTTCCTCAAAGGAAGCGTCGCGGAGAACTCGCCCATCGTGCCAGTATCCTCGAATTACAAGCTCAACATCGCTGAGCTGGTGGGCAAGATAGAAGAGTGCATACCGACGCCCAAGCGGGACGAGGCCGCACCCCTGCGCATGTACGTGTCGCGCTCATTCGACGTCAACAAGCCCGGCACGAAGATACCCTCGTTGAACGGGGGCGTGTTGGGGGGCTCAATAGTGCAGGGCGTGCTCAAATCCGGCGAGAAGATAGAAATAAAGCCGGGCATGGTCAGGAAGGCGGGCAGCCCGCCAGTCACCGTGGCATGCGAGGTCAGGACCATAATGGAAGAGAGCGAAACGCTTGAGGTCGCGAAGCCCGGCGGGCTCATCGCCGTGGGCACGTCCATAGACCCGTCCATAACGAAATCCGACGCGCTCGTGGGCTCCATGATAGGCAGGCCGGGCGAGCTCCCCGATGCGTCCAACACCCTGAAGGTGAAGTACGAGATGCTCAAGCGCGCGGACACGGAAGTCCAGCCCCTGCGCGACGGCGAACCGGTGGTGCTCAACGTCCACACCGCTACCGGCGTGGGAGCGATAACCGGACTTGCCAAGGGCGTGGCGACCGTGCTGCTGAAGAAACCTCTGGTCGCCGAGAAGGGCACCAAGGTCGCGCTCAGCAAGCGCGTGGGCCAGCGGTGGAGGCTGTCTGCCTGGGGAACCGTGGTGTGAGGTTCCGCTCCGCGCGGACAGCCTTTAAATTATTTTGTGATACTAATTCGGTTCGTTTTTACCTGTCGCCGAGGCGCTATCCGCTCTGTGCGGATGCGCCCCGGCTACTAAAGACTCCTGTCTTTAGGAATTCAGACTTACATTTTCACGCCGAGGTCGCGTGGCTGCTGCCACGACCCTCAGCATGTTCATGCCGAGGTCGCATAACCCGGTAGTGCGCAAGGTTGCTAACCTTGTGCCTCTTACGAGGCCTGGGTGTTCAAATCACCCCCTCGGCGAACGAAGTGAGCAAGAGGGGGGCCGTGGGCGACGAATCGACCACGCAACCCCCTCGGCGTGAAAACATAAGAAGGGCATTAGCCGGAGGGACGGAAAGCGAAGCTTTCCAGGACCTCGGCGATTTTTCCTGAGGCGCAACCTAAGCATCTTTTTTTAAACTCTTCTTATCCATATACTACTACATAACAAAATTCCGCCCAGCCCAAACCAGCGACCGGAAACGAGACTTTGATTCCATGACCGAAACGACTGAAATGAAATTGCTCAGGCCTATTCCGGTTTCAGCCTCACAAGTCTCAGAGAAACGCAAAAAGATATTGATAAGCGGAGCCATGCCCCTCGTGGAGCCCATATCCCCATCCGCGGGTTATACTAAAGCGAAGCGTATGATTGCCGAACACGCACAAAGCGCGAGCATTTTGGAGCTCATGGAGCTCGTACCGGCCATATTCCAGCGTGTGGAAGCGGTGGAGCTGATGAACGCGGCATCCAGGGCGGGATACACCCGTTACGTGCGGGGTTTCGTGAACAACGGTACGATAAGCAGCATAATATCGGTTCCGGAAGACGATTGTGAGGAGCGCCTGAAGCACAATCTCGAGACCGCAGTGCTCATACGAACCAGGTCCGGACTGGTCAGCAACCTGACCATCTTCTCCATAGATGCGCCCGAGTTACACGACGGTTCCACAAACCCGTCCGAAGCCGACATCGAGGGGCAGGCGGTCTTCCACCAGCTAAGCGCCCTTTTCGCCATCGCTCTCAGGGAGCGCATCGGAAGGCTCACGCTGCTACCGAACACGGCTATGTTTGAAGCCGCAGCCACGGCCGCGGAGAACGCTTTCCGCAGCGAGGGGAGGGATTTTTCGCTGGTCCTCGTGGACATCGACAATCTCAAGCTCATAAACCAGACTCATAGCTACGCCGCCGGGGACATGGTGCTCGCCGCGGTCGCGGACACGCTCCGCAACTCTCTCGCGGCCTCCGGCTACAAGGGCAGCGTGATTTTCAGGCCGGGGAAGACCAAATTCCTGCACGAGATAAGAAAAGAGGCCGAAGCGGCCGCGAACCCGCATCTGAAGCACGACGAATTCGCGCTCCTGCTTCCGATAATCCTTGACCGGGCCGTTGCCATGGCGGACCTTCTGAAGGACGAAATCGCAGCCAAGCCGGTCCCTTTCGAGCTCCCCCTCCGCGGCGGAGCGATGGTGACCTGCAGCTTCGGGGTCGTCCACAGCTCGGATTCGGCCTGCGGTGGCGGAAGCCTCTGGCACAGGATGCTCGACGGATGCGTCCAGCGGCTGGAAGTCGCGAAATCCAGCGGCGGCAACACCGTCATTTTCTGAGCCAGGCCTCATCCTCTTTGCAGGACGTACCTTCCATATAACTTAGTGAACACCCGATACAGGCCCCTGTCCACCCGCACCAGCTGCCCGCGCTCCAAGAGCCGCAACGCGAGTGTCGTCGCGTGGCGCTTGCCGAGCGCCCTCGCAACGTCGGAAATATACGCGGGCTTTCCGGCCGAGGCGAATGCCCGCAGCACCTCCCTTTCCGAAGCGGGCAGCTCCAGGTAAAGCCTGTCGAAGAATTCCCTGGACAGCGTGCTCATCACCGCAGGGTAGTAGGTCAGGTAGTGCCTTTGCGTTATGACCTTCTCATTGTCAGGCAGCCTGTCATATATCACCCAGCATATGGTCCTGGCAACCAGGGGGTTGCCCCCGGATTCGCTGATTATCGTCCTGAAGCACTCCTCGCCCATCTTCGGGGGGCCTTTCTTCAGGGCATTGTCCACCATCTCCCTCAGGTCGTGCTCTTCGAAGGGCCCGAGCCGCATCCCCCTGCCCATGGCGTTGAACCCCCTGAATCCCTCGCTGAACGAGAGCAGGAAGCCGAATTTCAGCCGCTCGGCCGTCGCCGCCTTCATAATCCTGGCAACGAACGCGGAGAGCTCGTCGGGTTTTCCGAGCCTGTCCGCGTCGTCCACGAGCAGCACCATGCCTTCGGCGTGCCTGAGCGCCATGCGCGCGAATGACAGCAGCATGTCCTCCCCGCCGGCAGCCGATTTGAGCCCCGAGAGCATCCTGTCCGAAAGCGCGCCCCCGCCCGCCTTTTCCTTGGCGTAGGCGAGCAGCTCCGAGGACAGCTTGGAAAGGAGGGAAGGGAACCTCTCGCCGTCACCGGCAGAGACCAGCGGCGCCAACACGCCCGCTTTCGCGGATTCCTGGCTCAGCCTGCGAAGGAGCGCGCTCTTTCCGCCCCCCGGCGCGCCGGAGACGAGCAGCACCTCCGGCCTGTTGCCTCCGATGGCCTTAAGAAAACTTCCGTACATCTCAATTTCAGGTTTCCTGCCTGTGAACTCCCGGGGCCCTGCGCCCCACGGGGTAAAGGGGTTTGCGCCCTTCATGCAACCACCCATATACTGTTTTTATAACTACATACTACAATGATTGTAGTTTTTGTAGTATTTAATCCTATCGCCAACCTAGGCATTTAAAAAGCGGGAAAACGCGTTTACATCATGAAACTCAATATCGTGATGCTCGGGATGCTCCTGCTGCTGTCCATACCCACGCTGCTCGCCGCCGGCACCAGCCAGCAGGCGGAAAGCCAGCTGTGGGTGAGGAGCGTTGAGAGGCCTGACGGCACCGGCAACGATATAAACGTGTCCCTATTCGTTTTCACGTCCGGCCAGCCCCCGTCGGCCATATCCGACCTCCAGGCACAGTACAACAACATAGTCACCTCGTGCAAGGGAAGCCAGGACTTCAACCAATGCACGGAGGACAAGGGCAAGGCGCTCGCATCCAACGCCAAATATCCCGTCTCCTTCTCAACCGTGGAAAATGCAAATTTCACGTTCATGTACTGGAACCCGTTCAGGCAGGGGGGTGCCGGATGGTCTCCAATCGTCGGCTGCGAGAGGATAACCGCGGACCAGCAAAGCACCATGGTAAATATAACCGGCGGCCAGATTCCGCTCTGGTCCGGCACCTGCACGGTTCCCAAGACCATATACTCCGGCAGGACCATATCCGTCAGGGTGCTCTCCGCGGCAGGGGACCAGATATCCGCGCCCGTGCAGTCGGTGACCATCAGCGACGCGAACGTATCCGCCGCCGCGATGTTCGCGTCCGCGCTCAGCAGCGCGCTCGCTCCGGTGACGGCCCAACTTTCGGTCACGGGCCAGGGGCAGACCGTGCCCTGCCTCGGAGTGTTCATCATACTCGGCCTCCTGCTCGCGTCAATGTACTTCTCGGGCAGGTCGCCAATCACCATGCTCGACATAACCACGCCGAGGCTTCCGTCCCCCAAGGGGCTCCAGGCAGGCGGGCAGATAATAGCGCCGTTCGGCTACGGCGAGATGAAGAGGACGGTCAATGCCAAGCGCACGGCTGCGGCAGCTCTCGCCGATGCGTCATTTGCTGCAACCAGGTCAGGAACTACAACCAAGTCAGGACTCAGCCAGGCAGCGGTCAATGAGATAGAACGGCTGGGGAAAAACATAATCGCCAAGGGCGGCACCACCGATCAAAAAGCGATGTTCCAGGCAGTTGCAGCCGAGCACCTGAAGAACGGCGGCAAGATAAGCGACCTCAAGCACCTGGCAAAGCCGTTCTCCGAGTACACCAAGGAAGACAACGCCTCGCTCAGGCAGGTGCTCGCAAAGCTCGAGAGGCAGGGCGGCAGGACCGCCTTGCTGGCAAAGGCAGCCATAGACGTCAGGCAGAGCCATGACCTCATGCAAACCCTTGACGTGCTCACCAACAAGCCGACGACCAAGTTCGGCGCGAAGGCACAGGACTTGCTGGGCAGGGCGTACGGTTCGTCCAACCTCTCGTTCACCGGCCCGCTGATTACCGGCAGCTACGCCGCAGGGGCCCGTTCCCTGAGGATGCTCGCCGCAGGCACGAAGGCGACCGTGGTGCATGGCGCAGAGTTCGCCCGCGAGACCGGCAGGCTGGCAGTGGAGACCGTGGGCGGCAAGGGCGCGATGGACGCGCTCCGGAAGAAGGCCCAGGCCTCCCCGTCCTATGCGACGCTCTACAAGCAGCTCACCAAGAAGCCGAGCGTGATAAACATCGGGGAAATCATGCCGGTTAACACGCAGATGGCGCACCTGTTCAAGACGCTTCATGCGGAAGTGGAGCGGGACCAGATGCGCTACCTGCTCAAGCAGATATACAAGAAGCTGGGCGTGAACGTCGCGGCCATGACAGACAAGGAGATGTTCGCAATGACCAGCAGCGTGGTGGACCCGCTGAAAATAACTGGCTACGCGCACTCGGGCAAGATGGCTTCGGTGGAATCCGAAATACACGCGATACTGTCGTCCGGCGCTTTCTCCGCAGCCGAGAAGCGCGACAGGCTCGAGACCCTGCTGCACTCCGTGGGAGGCCGCATCGACGCCACCTACCTCAGCATGAAGGCCCAGGTCGACAGGCTCGGCAAGGACACTTCCGAAGGCCATGTCAAGCTCATCATGCTGCAGGAGCTGCTTGACCGCGAAAACAACGCGTGCAAGGCAGCCAGGGAAGGCGAGGCGAGGCTGGATGACAAGTACTACTGCCTTGTCGGCAGGCCCGGCCTGCACGGTTCAGACCTTTACGAGGTTACGCTACTGCGCAAGATGATTGCCGACCATGAGAACGGCCAGGCCGCCAAGGGCGTTTCCATAGGTGACTTCATGAACTCCGTCAGGGTGGAGCTGGAGAACAAGATAATGACGCTCAACCCGGGAGCCATAAGGCCTGACCTGCTTCCGGAGTACATGCGGGATTCCGGAGTTAGGAACAAGAAGACCGAGGAGAACCGGAAGCTGCTCGCCAGCCTGATAACCGAAGATGGCGAGAAGGCGCTCAGGGAGCTCACCGGCAAGAACAAGAACAGCGCCACAATCAACGACTTCATGAAAGTGCTCTACGGAGACGCCTACATGAAACACAAAGCGGGCCTCAAGGACGAAGGCGAGGGAGTGCTCAGGGACCCCACGACCGGCAAGGCGCTCTGGCTGGAAGAGAACAAGGCCATAGGGCCGCAGGCAGGCTGGTGGAAGACCGACATGAAGCAGCAGTGGATAGAGGTCGACCCGAAGCGATTCGCGGGCGGCATAGACACCCGCAACCTCCAGCTCACGGTCGCCACCGCGACCCAGGGCAAGGCCGAGAGGAGCTACTTCGGCCTGGTGAACAACGCCATAACCGCAGGACTCGACCGCTACCCCGGGGCAAGGACCTGGAGCCCGGAGAGGAGGATGTCTGAGACCAAGAAGGCCTGGGTGAAGGACCTGCTGGAAAAAGACATCCACAACACGTTCAACGACAGGTTCGCCATGAACGCCTATGGAAATACGACCAACGAGACCTCGCGCTTCCAGGTTAACGCGGCAGCCGCGCTGCTCGCAAAGGCGCTGCGCGACGCTGGCTACGAGGAGAGGCACACCGACCTCAGGTTCCTGGAGCACATGGACATCACCAGCCCCAAGGACATGGAGCGCTTCAGGTACATGATAGGCACGCGCTACAAGAACGAGTTCAGCGAGGTCCTGAAAAGGGGCGTCAGCTTCGACGACATAGCCAAGGGCAATAACGCATGGATAATGACCCACAATGGCACTTACATACCGTACAGGTCAGGCATGCCTGTGAGCGACAACGACAGGGTGCTTGGCGGCCGCCCGGCAATCCACGACGGAAAAGTCTGGAGAAGCTTCAGCCCGGAGGACGTGCGCGTGGAATTCAAGGGCAGGGACGATTTGGGAATGGCGTTCAACAAGGCTGCCAACAGCCACAATAAGGAGGACTGGCAGCCGTTCATCAACGCAATGATGGACTGGGCCAGGCCCGCCGGCAAGATGGGCGCCGACTATGATAGGGAAAAGGTGGTGGGCGCGGTGCTCTGGAGATACTCCAATGCCACCTATGACTACCAGTCCTACTGGAACCAGAGCGCGGTGAAGCTCGTGCCAAGGCATGAGGCCACGTCGCTGGCTCCGTCGGCGCTGAGGTTCTTCGGAGTGGAGGCTCCGGGGCTGACGAACACGCTCAAGCCGTTGCGCGACTTCGGCCAGCTCGTGGGTCACTGGATGACCAGGACCGCCATAACCGGCACCGGAGATCTCTACCTCAGGTCCTACGACGTCACGCCGAAGTCCCAGCTGCTGAAGATGTACTCGTGGAGGCTCGCCACGCAGATACTGACCAGCGACATGGAGGACCTTCTCAAGGACGTTACCTCCCAGGCGGACAGGGAGAATCTGGCTTCAGCCTACCGCGCCATGGCGATATCCCACGGCGCTTTCCACCAGGTCTGGGCCTACACCATAGACCGCCACCCCGGAAGGGCCTCAACCTCGCATGGCGCCCACCAGGCATGGTCCTCGGCATTCCAATACGGGCCCTCACAGCCATTTTCCATGAAAGCCAACCTTGGGGCCTACATGTCCAAGAGCGAGTATTTCTCCTTCATGGCCCAGGGAGGCTGGGCCGCGGCCCTGAGCAGGCACGCGATAATGCCCTACCAGAAGATGATGGCAGGGCCGCAGAGGTCGCTCCAGGGATACGCATCCGCCTGGGAATGGAACGTCCAGGACTCCCTGAGGGCCTATGGCGACCACACGCCGCCCAGGCTGCTCGAAGCCGTGAGGGGCTACAATCCATTCTCGTTCTCCCACGGTTCGGGCAAATTTTCCCAGATGCTGCAGAAGGCGAACTGGTTCGAGAGCAGGGCGGAGAAGGCCCAGCTCGTGGGCTATGACCACCAGAGAGGCCTCTCGCAGGGATTTGCGGGCATACAGACGATATACAAGGGCCCTGCGGCAATCGCAAGGACAGGCTTGGCAAATCCCGGAGCCAGCTACACGGACACCAAGTTCAACGAGCAGCTCGCCCCCACAATGGCGGAGTACGCCCTGATGAGCATGGGGCCCATGTCTGGCTTCTACGAGCAGGACGAGTATGTCAAGAAAATGGGAATGACCGACATAACCAGGAGGACCGTGGCTGCCGAGGCGCTTGCCATAAAGAGGCAGCAGGAGCTCATGGGCTTCGGAGTGCTCCAGAACCCGCTTTACACGTGGTTCAACCCGGTGCTCTTCGCCTACCACATGGGCGTGCCCGGATACCCGAACTCCATGAGCCCGAAGGAGCTCATAGGCAACTTCATAAACAAGTGGAGGCGGGGCGGTTCCTCGGGCAACCTGGAGCAGAGCGCGAAGTCGCTCATGCGCAATACTGCCGACGGCATGGTGCGGGCGTTCTCCCCGCAGATGGCATCGCTGCAAAAGTTCTGCCCGTGCGGCCAGCCGGGCATCTCCGGCTGCGCATGCAGGAAATGCAGCAACCTGCTTTGAGAGCAGGGCGCATATCTGCCGGTTTTCTTTCTCTTTTTAATTCTTTTCCATCTTCAATCTGGTCATGCGGGTCCATGCTATAGCCTTGCTTGCAATACCGGCTCTCATTTCCATGCTGATGCCCGGATGCCTTCAGTCCCTCACCGCGAACTCGGGAGGCTACGCAAAAAACTACTCGGGCGGGCTCCATAACATCACCCTGTACGACCCGAACACCATGGAGCAGTGCAAGCTCGGGCAGTGCATCTGCATGGCATGCAGGAACACCTCGTCCTGGTTCGGGTTCAGGACCTCCTTCGCGGGCGGAAACTGCCTCTTCATCCAGGGCTGCACCCAGGACAAGTTCAACGACCTGATAAACAGCAGCCTCACCGTGGACAAATTCCCAAGGCAGTTCATGATAGGCCAGGGCTACTCGCTCAGCGATTTCGGCGAGGCGAACGGCTGGTGCGGCGACCGGCTGGACATGGCGGTCCAGTGGCTTGTGGGAAGCAACGAGACTAACTACACCATGCCGGACGCAGGCCGCGCCAGGTGCTTCCTGTCCTACGACGTCATGCCGGTTTACGTGCTATATTCGAAGAGCCAGAGCATAAACGTCCCGCTCACGCGCAAAATCGCGGACGCGCTCAAAAGCGCGGGCCCGCTCGTCATAACCACGGAGATGGATCTCAACACCTCGGTGCCAGGCGCAGTGAAGAACGTGTCCGACCAGGTGAGCCAGATAGACGCGGCCTGCGGGAACAAGCGCACCGGAGGCCCGGACGAGGCGATACACTGCTTCGTGGCGCTCGGGGTGCGCGTCGGGGATTACGATGCCGTGAACCAGGTCAGGCAGCAGCTCGGGCCGGACGGCTGGAAAAAGGTGGACCTCATTGCCTTCGGCATCAACGCCCACACCATGGACCTGAACTGGACAAACGAGGACAGCTGCAACCCGGACGCCGCCCTCCAGCAGGCACTGGCCTTCGCCAGGTTCTCGCTCTACAACAACAGCAAGCCGACCATAATCCCCTATATAATGTTCGATTCCTCGGGCCCGGACGCCAGCGGAAGGTGCAACTGGACCGAAGACGGCATGGTGAATGGCTACGGCGACGTTTTCAAGTACTGGCTGTTCCCGTTCCAGAAGGCGGGCGTGATTGGCATGGCCGCCTATGCCTTCAACATATCCCAGTTCGGCTTTGTCAGCGACCCGCTCGGATGCAAGGACTGCTCGCTGGGCGCGAACGACAAAAGGATGGCCGCATGGTTCGCATCCTGCCGGAACTACAAGATAGAGGCGGCCAAATATCCGGTGGGGGACAACATGATAGTGTTCCCCAACGAGTCCGGTGGCACCTGCGACTACAACCTGAACGCCATGGGCATGCTCCAGGGGCAGTACACCGACCAGGCGGAGCAGATAACGCCGGACCTCACGGCACCGAATTCCACGCTCGTGCGCTGCGACGCGTGCGTGAACGAGAACAGCACGTTCCCGTTCGACGTCAAGGTGGCGTCCATCGGGCTTTCGATTCCTGACAAGAACGCGACCTATTGCAGGAGCGTGCCCGCGCTCGATTACTACGCCGGCAAGCGGAACCTCGACCCCATGCTCGTGCGCGCAATCGTGCTGGCGGAATCCAAATTCGATAATTGTTCGGCCGCCCAGGTTAGCTCAAGCGGAGGGGTGGATTCCGGATGCTATCCCGCGGGCTATGATTACGTCCCTGACCCTGAGGGAAATTGTCCTAATACGGGCAGCAAGATACCTGGCAAGCGGTACTGCGGCCTGGGGCTCATGCAGACTCTGGAACCACCATACACGTTCTGGCCGTCCAGCCTCACGCCCGACGGAAAACCGGGCCAATACTATTCCGGCGCCCCCTCAGACCAGCTTTTCCTGGAAGCGCAGCTCGGGGGAAGGTCAGGCCTGATAACTGATTCTAAAACCCAGTGCACGCCCAATTTCGACCCGTTCAATGCCACGGACTCGGCATGCATGGGGACGTACAAGTTCATGCTGAACATGAATGACGCGGCAAACATGGTGAATAAGAACCTGGCCAATCTCGGCAACCCTGATTCCAACACCCAGCGCGGCATAACGTATTACCTGGCGCTGCATTACTACAGGGGCTATGGCGGCTATGCGCAGGGCTGGATAACCGAGTTCGGCAACAGGTACAAGTACGACAAGGATTTCTGCGACCAGGACGCGAACCAGAACGATCCCATGTGCCTGGAGCGGGGCACGGACAGCGCCTGCACTGCCGGCACAGCGGATTGCTGCTATGGCATGAAGGATTTCGTGAAGTTCGTGCGCGAGTGCAGGTTCGCGAAAGGGACTCCGCCCACCACGCTCCAGGGCGATGCGAGCGCGTTCTACGGCGATTATGGCTCCAAGGTCCTTTCCTATTACCGCGCGCTCGTGGACGGCTGCGGGGACGCGGCCGGTTGTCCCTCATGGAAGACGCTCCAGTCGGCTGCCTGCACCAACACCCCCAAACTCGGGACTCCTGAGGATTCGGCGAAAGCTGGGGACAAATGCATAATGAAGACAAGCTGATGAAAAAGTTGACGCTGTTTCGGCGGTTCCTAAGGCAGCCAATCCTTCTTCTTTATTTTCTGATTAATGTACTCGCCAACGAAAGTGAGCCGCTGCCCCTGCAGCGCATCCTGCTCTATCTTCTTCTTGGTCTTGAGCACCATCTTGAGCTCCTTCACCCACTCGGGATGCCGGTTTATCCATGGGTAGCCGAGCATCTCCTCGGCGCGCTTTATGTCCACTTCCTTGGCTTTGATGGTGAGCTTCTGGAGGAAGTCGAACTCCTCTATGTCGGACATCGTAACCCCGATGAAGCGCGCCTCGGGCACTGCGAAATCCCGGCCCAGGTAGGCGAGATTCATGGAGCCGGTCTTTATGGTCCAGTAGATATACCATCCCCACGCGTCGCAGTCCATCAGGCAGTATACCGGCAGCTTCCTGTCCGCGAGCTTCCTGAGCAGGCGGCGGGTGCCCCTCGTGCTCTGGCCTTTGGGCGTGACCAGGATGCAGTTCTCCTTTTTCCAGAACTTGTCCTCGTTGAGCCTCTGCCACAGCGCGTCTTTCTCCACTACGAGCACGTAATCGGCATCCAGCCTCTTGATTTCCATGCCGTTGTCCACGTCGCTCGGTATGGACCAGCCGCTCCTGCCCTGCTTTTCCAGGTCTATCAGCGTATCCTCGCCTCCGAACCTGTCGAGTATGGTCATGGGGCCCGCCACGAACCCCTTCCTGTCCGTGGTGAGGTTCAGGTCCTCCCTCTTTATGCCGAGCGCGACCTCCAGGTCCTCTATCAGCCCGTTGGACTCGGACTGCTCGGAGAACAGGTCCTCGTCCAGGTCCTCCCCGAGCGAGAACTTGAGCTGGTAGAACAGGCCCCTGATGGAGGTGTGGAGCTCCTCCTTCACGAATTTCCTTGTCTTTGCCGCTATTGCAACGGTCTGCATGAACGTCTTCGCCTGCGCCATGCTCAGGAACTTCCTCAGCTCCTTCTTGTCCCCGGTCCTAAGGCATCCGATTCCCTCGTCATAGATGGTGTTGGATTTCGTCCTCAGCACGGTCTCGAACGTGGGCCCCTCCCCCCCGTCTATCTGCTTCACCATGCCGGTGCCCATCTCCTCCAGCTTTTTCAGCGTGACTTTTTCCGCCATCACTCATCGCCCCCGGTATCGGTGGTCTCGGGTTTCGTGTCCCGGGTACTGTCGTCTACTTCGTCCTCATCGCCTTCGGCTCCCGGCTTCGCGTACTTGTCCTCGATTATCTCATTGAGCTTCTTCACAATTTTCTCTTTCTTGCCGCCGGAGAGGTCCGCCAGGTCCGAGGACAGCTGCTCCACATATCTTTCCACGAGTTTTTTTCTTGTCGCTATGTCATGGGCCTTGCGCTTGCCTGAGAGGTACCTCTGGATGCCGCGTGCGGCCTCCATGACCGCGAACCGTATCTCGTTTTCCACCTCTTCCTCGGCTGCCACGGCCTGCTTGCCTGCTCCGGTGTAGGGTATGTGCACGGACGCCAGGTTCACGAGCACCGCGATGGGCTCGTCGTCGAAATTCTTCAGGTTGTACCTGTTCCAGTCTATGTTCTTCACGGTCTCGGTTATGGCGCAGCCCGAAGTGTCGAACAGCAGCGGCACCTTGTTGGCGAAACGCATCACCTCGCCCTGCTTGCCTGCCGCGGCTATGCCGCCCCCGTACGCGATGCCGGCCTCCACTATGAACGGGATGCCCCCTTTGTACACCTTGGGGCTCCTTTCCGTGACTATCACGAGCTCGGGGCTGAAGATGTTCCGAAACGAGTTCTCAATCTGCGCCCGGCCTATGGGCACGAGCGAATCCGTGGCAGGCGCTATCCATTTCACCTGCTGGAACCCCTTCACCACCTTTTCCGCGTCCTCCCATGTGAGCTGTGCCGGGTTCTTGTCGAAATCCACGTCCGGCACCAGGCGCCTCAGCTCCTCCACCTTCCCGCTGCTCACGCGGGAAAATGCGTTCTGCAGCATGGAGGAGAGCTTCCTGTACTCCGTGGAATAGTGGTGGCTGGTCTCCAGCAGGTCATGGGGCGATATGCCCAGCGGATGGGGTTTTATTTCGAACGGCTTGGGCGGTATGGTCTCCGTGGACCTGGGAAGCGAGATTTTTCCAGTTGCAGGGTCCATGAACGTGATGGACGCGTGCGGGTTCGCGAGCGCCGTCCTCCTCAGGTACTCGAATATGCCCTTGTTGGACTGTTCGTGCTTCACGCCCTTGTATTCGGAGGTCACCGTGAGGCCGTGCTGGTCCGTCGGGCTCTCCGAAAGCATGTTGAGCAGGGGCTTGTTGCTCTTGAAATCAATGAGCACCTCGAGTTCGTATTTCGTTCCCTTGTAGCACGAGGCCGCCTTCGTGGGCTTGCCTGTCGTCAGGTAGGAGAACATGCAGCAGCCCGAGGCCCCGATGCCCTGCTGGCCCCTCTGCTGGATGTACCTGTGGAACTTGGTGCCTGCCAGCATCTGGCCCAGCGCCTTGCCCACGTGCGTCTTGGGTATCCCCGGGCCGTTGTCCTGCACCGTGAGCCGGTAATGCTCCTCGCCGAGCTCCTCCAGGTTGACGATTATGTCCGGCAATATGCCCGCCTCCTCGCAGGCGTCTATGGAATTGGTGACGAACTCGTGCACCACCGTGGTGAGCGAGCGCACCTTTCCCGAAAACCCGAGCATCTGCTGGTTTTTCTTGAAGAATTCCGCCACCGAGTGCTCCTTGAACTGCGCAAATATGTTTTCGCCGTCAACCATGAACTGCACCCTTCATCCGTTTTCCCATTATCAGGCTTTTCGTTGTTTTCCTCCTGCATACTATATGGACGCGGTCTCCTTTTGAAATGTGCCGCGTCAGCCATCGGTGTTTTCTTCTGCTTTCTGTTCTGGGAGGTCTGTGTGTGATTTCCGAAAAAAGATTAATAAGGCTACTCCTGCTCGGATGTTGCGGTTAGTTGGAAATAAAGCACTTAATCCATCCTGCCTTTGATGGCGGAGAGGAATTTCTTCGCATTTTCTATGGCCTTTGCCGATTCGTCCTTTCCCACGCTTTCCGACTCGCCGTATATCACGTCGTGGCGCCGCACCCTGTACCTGTTGAATACCCTGGCAAGGCCTGCGGATTCGGATGGCAGGGCCGAGGCGCAGAACTGAACGACCGCGAGATGGTGGGCTTCCGAGAGGGGCATGTAGCCTTTCAGTTCCATGAGCGCCCTTCCTGCCGAAAGCATGGAGTTGTACGCGATTGCAAGGCACCAGTCATAATTTCCATCCCTAAGGTTGTCTTCTGCCACTTTGATATCCTTCCCTGCTTTCGAAAGCAGGTCATTTGCCTTCGCGCGGTCTGGGTGCACCTCTCTTATGAGGCCTTTTTTCAATAGTTCCGGCAAACTCATCCTCATCACCCGCGAGCCATTCCCTGCGGCTCTCAATTATCGTTTTCAGGAACCCGCTTTTTTTCCTGGTTTTTTCCTTCAGGTCTTCAACGGTCCAAAGGATATAATTGACTTCTCTTCCGCTTTTTGCCTGCAGCCTGAACATCAGGCCCGAAATCTCATCGTCATCAGCATCGCCGATAATCATGAGGTCAATGTCGCTGTGCGGTTTCTGCATCCCACGCGCCGCACTTCCGAAAACAAAAGCGTATTTAACGCCATTGACATTGTGCAGCGTTTCAGAGAGCTGCCGCAGGGTGCCTTCGGTTTTCTGGTAAATGCCTCTCAGGTCCGGAAGAAACGGGCAGCCCGCATCCGCCCGGAATATCACGTTGTTTCCCCTCCTTTCCGAAAGCAGGACGCCGAGGCCGGCCAGGTTCTCCAGTTCCTTCTTTGCTTCGTAAGGAGACACGCCCGCCCGTCTCGCGATTTCACGAAGGTGGAGCCCGTCAGTGAAAAGCACGACCCCCAGCACTTTTACTTCCGCGTTCGAGCGGAGCAGCCTTTCCAACATGTTAAATATAATAAAACAATCGTTAATTTAAATTTAACGATTTAGATTTCCCCTTCATTCCACCAGCCGGCTCACAAGTATGTCCTTCTTCGCCTTTGCGATGTAGTTGTACACGCTCATGTGCTCCGCCCCGTCCACGAGCCGCATCACCGCCTCCCTGGCGTACTCCATCGTGTCCAGCCTGGCTATTATGCCCACGGTGTAGCCGTACACGGCAATCACGGATTCGGTGGCCGCCTCTATTTCCGACTTCATCTTGCCCTTCTCGCCTATTATCCTGCCCTTTATCCGGGTTATGGCCTTTTCGTTCTTTAGGATGTCCTTGAGGTCTATGAGCTCGAACTGGTAGTTGTCATTGGCTATCCTGAGCGCGTCCCTCGTCTCGAACCCCCTGCCTATTGCCTTGACCACGTCCTTGGCGAAGAAGATGTCCGCGCTCTCCCCGGTCATGCGCACCTCGCCATCCTCGTCAACGTCCAGCTTCACATTGCACTTTGTTTCTATGAGCGATTTGGTCTTCCCCCCCTCGCCAATCAGGGCCTTCAAGCGCTCCGTGGGTATCCTTACTATTTCCATGTCAATACGCGCCTCTTGTTATTTCTTCATCTTCGCTATCTTCTCAAGCACACTTTTTATATCCGGGTTGGTTTCGGACGCGAGCCGTTTCTCCGCTGCGGCAGCCGCCTCCTTTCCGCCCATCCTGAGCAGCGCGCCGGCAGCGGCCTTCCGGGCAGCATCGTCCCAGTGGGACAGCAGCGCCACAATGGCCTTCTCCGCCTCCTCGTCCTTTTCCAGCAGTGCGAGCGCTTCGATGGCATTCATCTGGTTCTCGCCGATATCGCCCCTCGCGAAAATCACGAGTTCCTTTCCGAGCCCGCCGGCGAGCGCGGGAGAGCCCATCTCCGCCAGGTATCGGAGCGCCGTCCCGCCGGCCTCGCGGCTCCTGAGCATGGCCCGCAGCGACTCGGTTACAAGGGGGCCGTATTTCGCATCCTCCGCGAGTTTTTTCATACCTGCTGCGGCGGCGCGCCTCTGTTCGTTCCTGTGGTTGCATTCCTCCAAAAACTCCGCAAGCGCGTCCTGCCATCCGGCATCCAGCAGCATCATGAGCGCATAGCGGGACAGGTCCGCGGGAGTGAGCCTCGCGTGCATGGGAGACGGCCTTGAGAGCGCACCGACCGCGGCGCGCACGAGCGCGAGCCGGTCGTTCTCCAGTTCGCTGAAATTCTCAGGCGGCTTCCCGTCGAGGTAAGCCTCCACGATTTCCCAGAACAGGCTGCGGATGTTCATGTCCTGGCCCTTGGAAAACCGGGAGAGATCAAGCTTACGCTTCTTCTCTTCCGGCGCAGGGCTGCTGCTGTCATCGTCTCCGCCGAAAGCCTCTTTTGGCATACGTATATATCTGTTCGTTTCTTTAAAATTCCATATGCCTGAAAAGGGGCTCGTCATGATGGTCGACTGCCTGGCAGCGGCGGGTTACCTCTGGAGCAGGAGCGTGAGGGATGCCATGCTTTGCGTGGACCGCGCGCGTTTTGTGCCGGAATCCGTTAGGGCCCTTGCTTATGCGGATGCCGCGCTTCCGGTTGGCTACGGGCAGACGATTTCAGCGCCGAGCGTGGTCGCGTTCATGCTGGAGCGGCTGGAGATGGGGAAGGGAATGAATATTCTCGAAGTCGGAACCGGCAGCGGGTACAACTGCTGCCTGCTCTCCAGGCTCGTGGGCCCGTGGGGCCGGGTGACCACGGTGGACATCGTGCCGGAGCTCGTGGCAGCTGCGAAGTCCAACTGCACGGGCGCCGGCATGGGCTGCCGCAACGTGGAATTCGTGGCCGGGGACGGAAGCCGCGGCTACGAGCCGAACGCGCCCTACGACAGGATAATCGTGACCGCCGCCATGCCCATGCTGGGCTTCAGCCATCCCCTCATGGGGCAGCTCAAGCTGGAAGGGAAGCTAATCGCGCCGGTGGGCACAATCCTCTACCAGGACCTCGTTTTGTTCGACAGGAAAACCGGCAGGAGGGACCTCGTGCTGCCGGTGATGTTCGTGCCGCTGGCCGGGAAGTACGGGTTCAGGAAAGATTGACGGTGTTCCAGCTTAGTTTTTTTGAACATTATCCGGCATTTCGCCGTTTCTCTTAAGTTTTCTATATGGACGTCGTCATCGATTTGACTGGTGTTCCGTCAGTCGTGGAAGGTTTTCTGCTCAATTATTTTTCTTATTCGCTATGACTCCGTTTATGGCTGGAAAGCTACCACGGAACCTTCTTCAGCCCCGCACGGTTCGCGATGAAGTTCGTGGCAGGATGAAGGATTATGGTGAGCACGAACAGGAAGAGGAGGTTGGGAACCGAGTAGAGCGACGGTGCCACCAGCGGGAACGCGAAAAGCAGCGCGAATGCCAGGAAAAGCACGGTGTCCGGCAGGAACGGCTTGCCCGATTCCATGCCCAGGCGCCTTTTGAGGAACGAGCCGGCCGCATCCCCGCACATCGTGCCCAGCGCCATCAGCGCGCCTGCCCAGAACTGCGTTCCGGGAACCGGAAACCACGGGAGCGGATAGAGCGCTGCGAGCACGCCCGCAGCCACGATGCCTCCGGCTACGCCCGCGACGAAGCCGCGCACGGTCTTGCCCTCGCCGAACAGGGGCCGCTTGTCAAAAAAGTCCAGGCCCAGGTCCAGCCTTGCGCCGCCTCCAAGCAGAACCGGTATGCTGTTGGCGATGTAAATCGGCAGCAGGAACAACAGGAGGCTCAAAATATCCGCCATAGGGCGGGTTTAGCCTGATGTAAATTAAAATATTAGCATTTCCCTGACTGCCTTGCGAAATCGCAGAAGCGATTCAATCGTGTCCGGCGCACCGGCCCTCATGTTCGCGCACGAACATGGGGTGTCAAGGTCGACGAATCGACCTTGAGCATGTTCGTAATCGAAGCGTCGATTACGACACCCATTGTTCGATGCGTCGAACAATAGGGACACGGTGCGCAGGGAACTGCGGTTCCCTGCCGTCGGCAATCCGATTCGCGTAGCGAATCGAATATCGCGAGCAGAAGAATAACCGAAAACGAAGCGACCATAAGACTGCAGGAGAGAAGAAAGGACTAACAGTAAGAAGTTCAACCCGTGATTTGCAACCGATTCGGCACTTTTTCCTCACCAACCTTTTTATTTAGTACCGTTGATTCTTCCAGCATGGAACCCCAGCGGAAATTTGAAAAACAGGAGGGCAAGGCACCCCAGATTCTTAGGACCGCGCTGCTTCTTGCGGCGGTGTTCGTGGTGCTCATAATCGTTTTCATCGCAGCGACCTCATTGCTGCCTTCTTTCATGGGCAGGTGCGTGGCAGTGGTGCACATTGACACCGAACTCACCACCCAGGGCGACCCCGCCACGCTGTTGAGCGCTGGCAACCCCGGCTCAGGAGACCTGGCAAGAATAATAACGGACCTGGACAAGCGGGATGATGTCGGCGCGGTGCTGTTCGTGTTCGATTCGCCGGGCGGCTCGGTGGTGGCCACGCACGAGATATACGATGCGGTCAAGGCCATGAAGAAGCCGAGAGTCTCCTATTTCAGGGAAATGGCGGCATCCGGCGCCTACTACGTGGCAAGCGGCACCGACTATATAATATCCGACCCGGATGCGATCACCGGGAGCATAGGCGTGATAGCGACCTTCACGGACATGTCAGGCCTGCTGGAAAAGGTCGGCGTCAATATCACCAGCGTGACTTCAGGGGTGCACAAGGACATAGGCAGCCCGTCGCGGCCCATGACCGACGAGGAGAGGAACATCACATACTCCATAGTGTCCGAGGTATTCCAGGAGTTCAAGCAGATAGTGCTGCAGAACCGCGGTTCCAGGCTCGATTCAGCGCTCTTTGCCGGAGTGCTTGACGGCAGGATACTGTCCGGCAGCCAGGCCGTGAAGGTCGGGCTGGTGGACCGGACCGGTACCGAGGAGGATGCGATAAAAAAGGCAGCGGACCTGGCGGGCATATCCTACACCGACCCGTCCGAAATAAGGATATGCGAAGTGCCCACCCGGGGCCAGGATGCGGGCCTGCTGGGCTCGCTGTCGTGGTTCAGGCTGCCGCAGCTGGGCGCCGCCTACCCGCAGACGAACCTGGACTACAAGTGAGCCCCGGCATCCGCTTGGGCCAAGGTGTTAAAGTGGGTAAAAATGAGAAAAAGGATATGGTTTTTAAATGCTATGTGAACAAAAGTGATTGATATGAGGGCATTCATATTCTCACTAGACTCTTTCGTAGCCTTCACCCTGGCGCTTGTCGCCATCTACACCCTGATATTTTTCTCAGCCATACCCTCCTCATATTATTACCTGCTCACCCAGGGCCATTACCTGGCCAAGGACTCGCTCTACTCGCTGTCAACTTCGGACTGCGTGGCGTCGTCATCCAAATTCTCATGCTCCCTGAAGAGGAGTTCGCTCCTTGACAACATCGCGTTCATGCAGGACGAAACCTACAGGAAGATGGACATCATGAATTCCATCGGCGAGGCGGTGCCCAACCAGTTCGGCTATGTGCTGGAAGTGAGCCAGGACAACGGCGCGACCTGGGCAAGCCTTTACAATACCTCTTCAGAAACCGGTGACAGCCACGCAAAAACGAAAAGGAAGCTGAGCGTGTCGTCCCAGGTGGTGGTGTTCAAGAACCCGGACGACCTGTTGAAGAACGAGCCGGACCCGTTCATGTACGAGACGTGCAACGCAGGCAAAACCGGCCCGGTGCTCACCTGCTCGAACTCCCCGTCCAACCCGCCCACGGGCCCGGGCGGCGCAGATTACGTGCCATCCCCGAGCTTCAGGCTCGTGAGGCTTACCATATTCATATAGGTGATTGACGGTGCAGAAGACGGGAAAAAAGGACAAAATTTGCAAAAATTTTGTACGCCGTGGTAAATCAAATTTACCGCGCAAGGATAACCGGAAGGGATTCCTATTCGTGGTCACCATATTCCTCATCCTCACCTACATACTGCTCTCCATATCGGTGTGGGTGAAATCCATTGAGACCGCGGAGCGCGGCTATTCCGAGATGTACAAGGAATCCAACGTGGGACTCGCCATGGAGCAGATAACCCAGGGCAAGGTCGAGTCCGTGTCCTCCATGGTTCTCAACCGGGCCCTGTTCGTGCTCAACAACTACTCCATCGACAACCCGCTGAAGGCCGGCCCTCCGGGCGACGGCTACCATTATGTGAACGCCTTCTTCGCACAATGGCTGGTGAGCGGCGCGCCTGACGGAGAGGATTTCGAGTACGGAACCGCGCCCTCTGACAGCAACTCCTCCATGACCGCGTGGATGGCGAGCCTGAACAATTCGATGTCCGCAATCGGGGTGCATGTGGACCGCTTCAGGATATACGATTTCAGCATTTTCCAAACCGACGTGGACACGCTGAACTATTCCTACAAAATGGAACTTGGCATGCGGGACATGTCAGGCGCCACTTCCGTCTCAAGGACCTATGTCATCGCGGGCTCGGTGAACATCACCGGCCTGCCTGACCCTGCAATCGCCAGGGCATCTGCAATAATATCCAAAGAGCACGAGATATCCGGCAGGAGGTTTTACTTCCTGAAAAACACATATGACGGCTCCACGGGCAGCCTGGCCCCCGGGCCCGTCTCACTCGGTTCCCCGCAGGCCGGCCAGGGATGGTTCTACGGCTATCTCACCAGCACCGGCGATTCCGCCTCGGTAAGCATGTCAGAACGGGGAAACTATATCCTTGTCGGCACATATGATGCCATACTGCACTCAAACTACACCGATTTCGGCGCCTACATCGTGACCTCGCCAATTTTGTACCCGGACAACTGTTATGTAAGGGACGAAAACGGCACGGTAATAGCCACATACCCGAACGAGGGAAGCACATTCAACCCCGTGATATACTCCGGCGCCGCGTGCACCCCCGGAACCGGCAGCGTGGATACCGGCAACCCCTTCGTGGTCGCGTCGGGTTTCGACATAAACAACGCCCCGCCCTGCCCGGACCTGAAAACCGGCGCCCTTGACAGGCGCTGCATGCTCTTCGTCACAGCGGCTGATGTAGGCGCAGGGCCGCTGCAAAAGAACTCCGGGCCCCAGAACGCCTATGACATAGAGAACATCCGCGATTACACGCTCTGCGGCTATTACATGCACGACCCTGCCGCGCCGTCCTATTTGCACAGGCTCATGAACGACTCCTACCAGTACCGCGACAGCGCATACGGGATATCCACGTTCCTCATCGGCATCTATGCGAACAACACAATCGTAGACTCGTATAGCAGGCTGGATTACGACGTGTTCCGCATGGAGGCTGGCACGCCGGTCCGCGGCATGCCAGGGTGCAAGGATCTCAGCATGTGCAGCCAGTCTCCGGAGACGGGGATATTCTTCCTGAGCACGGATGCGATAAACGCGTTCGGCCTGGGTGCGCTGTCCTGCGCGAGCGGTCCGAGGTGCAAGTGATGGCAGAAAAACACATGCGCGGCCAAGTGATTATTGCGCGACCCAGCGCCACGGCTCGCTGCCTGCGAGGGCAGGCATCGATGGAACTTTTGGTCACCTTGGGGGTGGTCATAGCATTCACCATCCCGGTGGTTTTCCTGCTGCTTTCGGTGTCCTCGGTCGGCTATGAGAAGGCGGCCAAGGACCAGGCTGACGCGAGCGCCCGCTCGCTCGCCGACAGCATAAACAACGTGTACGCCCAGGGCGACGGGGCCAAGCGCGTGGTGCTGCTCAACGCGCCCAGCACCACCAAGGAAATATCCATAAGCGGCGGCGAGGTGGTGGTGACGATAAAGACGTCCACCGGGGATTATGATGGAACCGCCCCGATCTTCGCCAACGTGTCCTATACGGCTCCGGTGACGCAAAAGGCAGGGCTCATGGACCTCAACGTCACGAACTCCAATGGCCAGGTGGTCATCCGTGGCTAGCAGCAAAGGGCAGGCCGCTATCGCGCGTCGTTCCGCCGCGTCTCGCAACCTGCAAGGCCAAGTGGCGACCGAATTCTTTCTTTACGTTTCAGTGTTCATGTTCATGGCCATAGCCGCATTCTTCATAATCAACGCCGTCCAGAGCAGCGAGATTCCACGGACCGAGGGAACAATTGCCAAGGACACCGGAAACCTCTTCGCCTCATCCATAACTATGGCGGTGAAGAACGGGAACGGCTTCACTTACGAATACACGTTCCCAAGGACCATACTGGACGGCCCATACACGCTCTCGTTCTCAACGGAAAATGGCAACCACTTCATGGTGCTTGACTGGGAAGGCAGGTACGGCAACTTCAGCGAGTCATACGATCTTCCCGGCTACCGCTACAAATTCCCTCCCGGGGGCTGCATAGACCCGTCCGCCCAGACGCCGGATGTTTTTGTGTTCCAGAGTTCCAGGCAGGGCTGCTCGGATACGCTCACGCTAAGCAACGACGGAGAAAACCTCACGATAGTCAACGGTGCATCATGATGATAAGCCCGCACGGTTACCGGAAAGGCCAGTATTTCAGCTTCGATGCGATAGTGGCATCAGTGATATTCGTGCTCACGCTGGTCATGCTGCTGTCCTACTGGCACAGCGTGAGGACCTATCTGGATTACCAGGCGAACGACATCAGCAAGGACGCATCGCGCATCTCGGACATGCTCTTCACGCCGCCGACCGGAGACTGCACCACGGGCATCACACGGCTAGGGCTCGCCTCATCCTGGAGCGACCCGAGAATGAACCTGACGCAGCTCCAATGCACCATAAGCGCCCTGAAGACATCCGACGAGGTGAAGGCTGCGCTCGGTTCTTCCTATAACGTGTCCATAGTGGTCACCGACTTGTCTTATGAGACTCCGGCGCCCTATACCATAGGTGACGACCCCGCCGGGCCGTCGTTCTTCGACAGCAAAACCGAAGTCGCCAAGATAAGGAGAATAGGCACGCTGATGACTCCGGACGGGAACCACATCGCAACCGTGGACGTCTACGTCTACGAGTAGGGGCTAATCCACAACTTCCCCGAAAAGCGAATTGTGGTTGGCCCGGATTATCCTCATCTTCAGCCTTTGGCCCAGTTCCCCTTCAAATCCCTTCACAACGACCTGCCTGTACCCGGGAGTCCGGCCCTTGAAATCGCGCTTCTTCTCGGTTATGAGGACGTCGAACGCCCTTCCCACCATCACCCGGTTACTCTCCGTGCATATCCTTCTTACCAGCGCGGACGCCTCCAGGCTGCGCCTTTTGATTTCGCGCGTGTCCAGCTGCTTCAGCCCTTTCGCCCTTGTCCCGGGCCTCGGGCTGAACTTGGACAGGTTGGTGACATCCGGCTTCACGCGCCTGAGCAGCTCAACGGTATCCTGGAAATCGTCTTCGCTTTCAGTGGGATAGCCGACAATGACGTCCGTCGCTACCGTCATGCCCGGAATGTTTCTCCTGAAGTCCGCCACAACGGATTCGAAATCAGCGACCGTGTGCTTCCTTCCCATGTCTTTGACAACCCGTTCGCTTCCCGACTGGACCGGGATGTGGAGGAATTTATACATTTTCGGGCCCTTGAATTCGCCCAGCAGAGCATCCTTCATCCTAAGCGCATGGTCCGGGTTTATCATGCCGAGCCTCACCATGAAATCATTCTCCATCCCGTTCACGCAGCGCAGGAGGGACGGCAGGTCGGTTTGGATGTCAAGCCCGTAGGCGCCCGTGTCCATGGCCGTAATCTGGACCTCCTTCGCGCCCTGACGGACGCCTTCCTTCACCCGCGAGAGGACCGCCTGCGGGCCCATGCTCCTGAGCCCGGGCCGGGCGAGCTTCGTCTGGCAATAGGCGCACATGCCGGTGCAGCCTTCCGCGATGGCGAGCCGCATTATGGGTTTTGTCAGGATGAATGGCAAGCCGTCCTTCGGGCTGATGCCCCTGTACTCCGTGGCCTGGCCGCAGAGCGCGTCCTCCACGGCATCGCCAATCCTGTGGAGTGCCCCGGGCCAGACAATGGGGGAATCGGTGAGCCTCCGGAGCCTTTCTGCATTGGCTGCCATGCAGCCTGCGACAACGAGTTTTTTGCCGAGCGATTCCAGCTTTTTTATGCGCGCGAGTATCCTGTTTTCAGTGGGGCCCTTCACGGTGCAGGTGTTGAGGATGAGCACGTCCGCACCATCAGTTCCGCCGCGGCCCAGGACGCGGTACCCAAGGCCGGTCAGTATCGCCTCGAGAGTGTCCGAGTCCGCCTGGTTCATGGTGCAGCCGTAGGTCTCAATGGCTATCGTTGCCTTCGTCATAGTTTTATTAAGCCCGCACAGCAATAAAAAACTTATGAAAACGAAAACCGAATATCTCGCAATGGAGACCGGGGCGCGGTTCGAGTTCGTCCGCATAACCGAGCGGGTCCAGGAGGCGGTCGCGAAATCCGGCGTGAAGGAGGGGCTGGCGCTCGTCAACCCCATGCACATAACCGCCGCGGTCATCGTGAACGACAATGAGCCGGGCCTGCAAAGGGACTATCTGGCCGTGCTCGAGCGCCTCGTGCCCTATGGCGCCGACTACCGCCACAATGACACCGGTGATGTGGCCGGCGTTTGCCGCCGTCCATCCCCAGGGCTCGCTTCGTTCGCCCGTGGGGAAGATAATGCCGCATCGCACATCTGGCGCCAGCTCATAGGGCACCAGGTTGTGATGCCGATAACCAACGGAAAGCTCGACCTGGGCCCATGGGAGCAGATTTTCTACTGCGAGTTCGACGGTCAAAGGAAGAAGCGGGTGCTGATAAAAATAATCGGGGAATGAGCGGGCGGATAATTAAATTAAAATAAGGATAAAAGAAAATAAAATAAGGATAAAAGAAAAAAAAGGAAATTCAACTGCTGCCCTTCGTGGCGATCTCGATGCCCGGCGGCCTCTTGTTCACATTGCCGATTTTCACGCCCACGAGCACCTTCACGCCCTTGTTCGCGGCCAGGTCCACCAGGCGCTGGGTTATGATGCCGTCGAAGACTATGGCCTGGACGTCCCTGCTGTCCTCCAGCGATTTTATCACGTCCCTGACCTTCATCTCCGCCATCTTTTCGCTTCCCGCGCCGTAGAACTTCGCGCTCAGCGTGTTGTTCAGGCCGTCCAGCTCCTTCATCAGGAACTGCATGTCGTGATGGCCTGCGGCCCTCGGCGCCGCCTCCTGCGGCCTCTGCGCCTGCCTCGGCACGGGCATCGGAATAGGTGCCGGGGCAACGGGTTCCAGGATTACCGGCCTGTCAACGACCGGCGGGCTATCGGGCCTCTCGAACTCTATCCTTTCCTGCTCGTAAGGCCTGTCCCTCTCCGGCTCCTCAGGCACGGTCTGCTCCTCCCTGGCCTGGAATTCCGGCTTCCGGACCGGGAACTTCTTCCTGAAATCCGGCCTCTCCTCGTATCTCCTCTGCGCCTTCTGCGCAGAGCTGTCCTCGTAGGGCACCTTGGAGCGGATGCACTTTATGAGTTCCTTCCTGGTGAGCTCCTCCACCTCCTTGCCCTGGGGCGCGCGGGCCACGAATTCCACATCCACGCCGCCCTGCACCAGCTCGTTGAGGATGATGTCCCCTCCCCGGTCGCCGTCCAGGAACGCCGTGACCTCCTTCTTCTTGGAAAGCTCCGGGATGCTGCGGGGCACCTTGGCGCCGCCTATGGCGATCACGTTGGTGATGTCGTTCTTCAGCATGTTCACCACGTCCGCCCTGCCTTCCACCAGGATGAGCTCGTCGTTCCTTGCCACGCCCGGCCCTGCGGACAGGCGGTCCGGCCCGTATTCCACGATTTCCGCCATCTTGACCTCGTCGCGGACCATGTCGGATATCTCCTTGCTCTCCGGTATCTCGTCCACCAGCAGGTTCTTGAGCAGGCTCTTGGCCCTGTCCACGAGAGCCTTTCTCTTTAGGTTCCGCGTGTCCTCCACCTTCATGACCTTGAGCCTGGCCTCGCAGGGGCCTATCCGATCAACGGTTTCGAGTGCCGCCGCGATTATGCAGGTCTCCACCATGTCCAGGGAGCTGGGTATCTTTATGGTGCCCACGGTCCTGCCTTCCCTGCCGGCCAGGTCGACTTCTATTCTTCCTATCCTGCCATTCTTCTGCAGGTCCCTGAGGTCGAGCTCGTCGCCCAGGAGGCCCTCGGTCTGGCCGAAAATAGCGCCGACCACGTCAGGTTTCTCCACCAGCCCGCCGATGTCGACGTTGGTGTATACGAGATATTTCACAGTATCTATGTACGTCTTTGCCATAATGTTCACCTTTTGCTGTTCATGCCCATGTAGCCTTAACCCTGGGCCCAGAATTAGAGAATCACGACGCAACGTCACCACGGCACTGTGCACTGTTGACCATCCAGGGGCGTTTGGCGCCACTGTCCCGCCATCCCTCGCGGGATGAGCGGTTCCTTCAAAGCTTATAGCTCAGGCGGCCATCCATGCACAGCGCATGAATGCGATAAATGGGGTCTTTCAACCCAGCGTGGCCCTTTCCTCTATGAGGTCGACCACTATGGGGAATATCTTCATGATGTCCCCCTCGCTTATGATGCCTATCAATTCATTATCGTCATTCACTACGGGGAGCCGCTTTATCCGGTTCTCCCTCATCGCTTTCGCAGCGTCTTCGATCGTCGTCTCGGGCTTGACCACCCGCAGGGGCTTGGTCATAACATCATCGACCTTCGCCTTGTAAGGGTCGAGGTTCTTCGCTATGACCTTGTGAACGATATCCCTTTCGGTGATAATTCCCTTGGCCCTTTTCGCTTCGACGCCTTCAACGACGATTATGGAACCTATTTCGTTCTTTTTCATCAGCTTGGCGGCGTCCAGCAGGCCTGCGCCCATAGGGACCACGACGACCTTCTTGGTCATGATGTCTCCTACTTTCAATTCTGAACCCATAAGGTTTGTTTTCATCGGAAATGTTTAAAAAGCCCGAATATGGGGGTTTGCCCCCTCCAGGCATGAAATACGTGGCATTTGATGTTTTAATATGCTACTGTTTCCGAAAAACGGCCCAGGTTTAAACCGCAATGGCTTCGCGAGCCTAAGACGAGCTGGGGACGAAGCGACCCTAGGAAGACGGGAGAGAAGCGATGAATTACAGTAGGAGGTTCAACCTTTAGTTTTAATCAGCAGCCGGCTTCGCGAGCCTAAGACGAGCTGGGGACGAAGCGACCCTAGGAAGACGGGAGAGAAGCGATGAATTACAGTAGGAGGTTCAACCTTTAGTTTTAATCAGCAGCCGGAACAAACATCTTCGGAACGGTTTTGGACGGATAATTCCTTTCCAACAGACGGCCTGGCGTTTTCCCGAATAGGGGTATAAGCCAGCCTCGCCCGGTTGTCCACCGGCCCGAATTGCCCTTTAGCTGTCGCCGGAACGGTTTTGGACGGATAATTCCTTTCCAACAGGCGGCCTGGCGTTTTCCCGAATAGGGGTATAAGCCAGCCTCGCCCGGTTGTCCACAGGTCCGGCATCAGTTTTTTCATGTGGCCGCAAAAAACAGCCATATGGTCGGCGCGGTTTTACAGGGCCCCGTAGGGCCTTTTTGGCCCGCATCGGCACCTTAACCCGCGATTTTTTCATTTATAAATCTTTCCTTTTTTTCTTTGACGCGCGTCTAATCTTAGACGCCTGTCTAATCCCTTCTCCGACGATGCCGTTTCCGGTGTATCTGACGCATATCACCGCCACGTCGTCCTTTTTGGCAACCAGCACCCGGCCAGGGTCCCGGATGTCGAATTTGGCATCCATCCTCCTGATTATTTCGTCCCCGATGCGCCTCACCACGGACGCAGCATCCTTCGCATCCCCGATGATGCTGCCCAGGTCCTTCGCGCCGGTGCAATCCTTCACCACGCCGTTTTCCACGTAAATGGTGAGGTTGTCCGTCACGCCGTCGGTCATGAGCAGGACGGACTCCCCCTTGCTGAGCTCCCCCCTCTTGAAGCACATCTCCATGTCCTTCTGCATGCCCAGCGCCGCAGGCACCACGTTCCTGTACGTCAGGTAACGCAGGAGGGGGCTGCCCGGCCCCACTATCCTCGCTCCAGGCAGCTCGGGCCTGGCGGTCCCCCTCGTCTCAACGGAATAAGCCATGGAGTCGCCCACCGAGCCGCACAGGAACCTTCCGTCCTTCATGATGACCGCAAGCGCCACGGTGGTGAGCCCGAAAACGATGTTGCTGTGCGCCTTCACGAACGCATTCTGGATGTCATTCTTGTCAGGGGATGCGATGTTCTTCAGGTGGTTCACCAAGGCGACGGCGGCCACCGAGGACGCCTGGTCCGCGCCCGGCTCCCCGCTCACGCCGTCCAGCACCGCGGCCACGACCTTTGAATCGTCCATGTGCACGAATGCCGAGTCGCCGCACACGTTGTGCCCCCTGCGGATGAACCAGGACACCTGCGCGAACGCTTCGCGAACGTCCCCCCTCGTCTCGCTTCCTATCTCCGTACCGAGCATTTTGACGGTTTTCATCCAATCACTGATTTTATCGCCTTTAGCGGGGCGCCGGTCTTTATCGCGGTTTCTGAAAAATGCGTGCGCACGGCCGCGTGGCCCCTTTTCCGCAACCCCTCCAGCACCGCGTCCATTTTCGGCACGCTTCCCCTTCCGAGCAGCCGGCACATCTGGTGGATATCATAATAGAACGGGGGCATTCCCACTTCGCCAGCCATCCTGGATATGGTTTTTTCGAGCCCCTCCTTGTCAGCGTATTTCCTTTTCCTGTTCAGCAGGCCCATGGCTTCCAGCGCCTTTTTGTCATGAAGTTCCCCGAGCCACAGGGGCCCGGCGAATTGCGTTTTGTGTTCCGGGTCCCGCGTCTTGCAGGACGGGCAACCGGAAACAGGGAACGGTGAGCTTCCCCTCCATCCGCAGTTCGCGCAGAAATTGACGTAGCCCAGTTTCATG
>CAILMQ010000041.1 GCA_903835385.1 uncultured Microcaldota archaeon
GGGCTTCTACACCGGCGAGATAGACTTCACTGCCCATGACGCCGCTGGAAACAGCGAGAGCGACGCGATGCCCATAACCGTTGAGGTCATGCCGAGCGGCCAGCCGCTTTATCCCTCCTTCCAGGTCAACGAGTCCGACATGCTCGGGCCCATCGTCATACAGGTGGCGCACCCGGCCTATCCGACGACGCTGTCCAACCTCACGTTCAGCGGCATAGCAACGGACGCATACACCGGGGGCAGCAATGTGGCGGCCTGCAATGTGAAGGTGGGCGCTTCGGACAGCTGGCACAGCGCGTCAGCCAACGTCTCGTGGAACACCAGCGTCACCGAGAACTTTTCCTACAGCTCGCCTCCGCTGGGGGTGGGGTACTACACGGTTTTCTACCAGTGCGAGGACTCGGTAGGCAACTGGGGCGGCATATACAACGACAGCTTCGGAGTCGTGGACGTGGACCTCATGCTCGTGCTGGACGTCTCCGGCTCCATGGCCTGGAACGTCACCAACGTAACGGACGGCAGCACGGTCACTACAACGAACACAGGCTGGACCCCAGTGAAAACAATCAGTATCCCCCATAACGGGGATCCAGCGAACCTTTCGGTGCAGCTCAAATCAAACTCATCAAGTTGTACCGCGTTCTATAATGTGACAATGGGTAGCGCGACAGGCGTGCAGTTGGCTGCCGGCAGCACCAATTCGACATCAGGCGTTCTTCTTAGCAGCAACATAAGCCTCTCCAGCTATAACCCTGACTCCCCCTTCATCTACCTTTTGCTTCGAGTAAACGCAACATGCAAGGCTTCCAGCACTTTCATTTCCCTGCAGCAGCAGCCGTCCAAAATGGGCGCGGCCCAGGGCGGGGCGGACGAATTCCTCAATATCTCGGGCAACAACATCCAGGCCGGGCTCGTCTCTTTCACCACGACAGCGACCACGAACAAGCAGCTGGCCCTCATGGGCGCCGCGAACCAGACCGCGCTAATCAGCGCCATAAACGCCCTGGGCCCCACAAGCTCAACGTGCATCCAGTGCGGGCTCGTGAATGCCTGCAACGAGCTCAACTCCACCCGCTCCAGGGCCTCGGCCAGCAAGGTGGTGATTCTGCTCACAGACGGCCAGAGCAACTATTGCACGGGCTCGGTTTCGTGCACCCAGGGCAGCAGCGCGTGCATGGGCTGCGACACCGAGGGCGCGGCAGTATGCAGGGCCGACAACGTGATAGTCTACACCATAGGGTTCGGCAACGACGTGGACGACACGGAGCTCACGAACATCGCCTACATCACCAATGGAAACTACTACTTCGCGCCCAATGTGGCGACGCTGACTTCGATATTCCAGAGCATCGGACGGCATTAGACTTATGTATTCTCATTAGTTCGGTCCTACGTCGCTTCTCTTATGTTTTCCTAGAATCGCTCGTCCCTTGCTTTTCTAGCGCTCGCGAGGTCCCTTGGTGCTTGACTTGTGCATGTTCCCCCGCCCGTCTACTGCTTTTTAAAAAATGCTCGCGAAGTCAATCGGTATCCGACTCGCGCATTCCCATCCGTTCGGTTCTTCATCGCTCCTCTCATGTTCTCCTAGAATCGCTCGTCTTAGGTTTTCCCGATGCTCGCGAAGTCAATCGTTGTTTGGCTTCTGCATCATCTGCTCGCATTGGCCGTCTTCCGCACCCCGTCCTGCGTGTAAGACATCTGTACGGGGAACACAATCAGGCCGGACGAGTTGGCCGGCCGGGGCGGCAGTTGCGCGCTGAAGGAGTAGGACCCGGTTTCGTTCGTGAGATTCATCCAGAGCGCATCATCGTAATACGAGCCGTCCTGCGCCACCCTGCCGATGACTATGTCCGCCTTTCCTCCGGAAACATAGTTTATGACAAAATGGTTTGCCGCAGACGGATTCAGGGAATAAGACTTTTCAAGACTGGCGTTTATGTCGCTGTAGCGCACAGTGACATTCACTGTCCCGCCCGGATCGTTGCTGAACTCGGTGATGCCGCTGTTGTAATCGTAAACCAATATCGTCACCGTGTAGTTCGTCGCGTTCGTCGAGCTTCCGTTCGCCATCCCGCGGAAAACCATCGCGGGGCTCATGTTCATCATGCTCTGGAAAACGAAATTGTCCATCATCCGGACATCGAGCGAGCCATTCTCCACCCGGGTGGTGTTGACGCTTATGTTCGCATGCTGTAAGCCAGCGAGCTGCCCTTCGGCATAATACCTCAGGTCAGATAGCTGGGACGCGTCCATCTGCCTCGGCAGGCTGTCGGAAACAGAGATTACGGTGCCGTTATCGTCCCTGGTTATGGAAGCCGACGGAAGCAGGAGGCCGGCAACCAGGTTGCCGACGTTATCAAGGCTCGCGGCCGCGAACGAATTGGGAACAGGCTCCGCAGCCACGCGCTCGTTCTCCCGGTACTCGTTCGCCATGGTCACTGCCATGAGGATGAGCAGCATCATGAACGAAATGGCGATGAGGGAGAACACGAACCCCTTCCTGGCATTCATCCGGGCACCTCCTGGTTGTACCAGCTTTGCAGCGTGGTGCTGAATACCACTCCCCCGGACCTGAACATGCCATAGAGCACCTGCGTTTCCGATACCGGCGCCCCGCATCCCGGCTTGCCTATCACCGCGACCACGCTTCCGTTCTCCTCCGCGACGGTCAGTTCCATGCAGACCTGTTCCGGGGTCGCCTGCAGCACCTCGCTTGCCGAAGTGCCGTTGAGGTAGAACACGTCGCTCAGCCGCCCTGACTTCTCCAGGACGGTCATGGTGTCGAGCGACAGCTGCTTCAGCGCGGTCCCCTTGAGCATCACCGGATTGAAGCTCGTGGACTGGACGAAATAGAGCGACAGCAGCAGGAGGGAGAGCGCGGCGATGGCGTCCAGCGTTATCACGAACCCCCTGCGTTCGCGGCTGCCATGCCTGGGTGTGGTGCCTTTCATTGCCACACCTCCAGCGTGGCCCTGGCGACCGTTGTGCCGTTCAGCAGCACGAACCTGTCCACAACAGCGGAATTGTTCAGCCCGGACGCATGGCCGTAATCGTAGTATGTCGTATTGTCGTATATGCCGGTGATTGTCATGCGCATCTGGCATCCGGCGAGCCCCAGCTTCGAGAGAACCAGGCTGTAATCCTGGCTCGAATTAATCCCCATCAGCCTCTTCAGCTTCTGGCTGTCAAGCGAGTTCCGCGTGTAGGCAAGGCCCAGGGAATGGGGCTCCTCCTGCGTCAGGTTCGCGATGCGTTCCCACCCCGCAGGGTCGCCGGGGGTGGTGAACAGCGCGTCCGAGGCGAACAGCGCCTTACCGAGCAGCTCGCGGTATGCCGACGAGACGTTCCACCGGAGCGCGAGCGAGTTCCACTCCAATACGAACAAAAGCATCATGATTGCCATGAGGGTTATGCCTGAAATCATGTCCAGGCTCCATATCTGGCCTTTCATGGAACCGCTGGCGCTGCAACTGTTTCGGCTAGCCAATCAGTATCACCCCGCCGCTGTTCCTTATCATCATGCTCCCGGCGTGTATCTCCGTCGCATTTACTTTGTCCGTGAGAAGGGGCAGGTAATGCGCCCCTGAAGCCGAACGCGCCTCCACCACCCCGCCAGCTATGGTGACGGTCATCCCGCTGGTCCGTATCGTGGCGTTGTACTGCGCCCCGTCACCGGCAAGATAAACGTAGTTTATCGCCGATTGCACCGCGGAGGCGACGCGCATGGCTACTATATTGCTGTCCGCCTGAGCGGAATTAGTTATCTGGCCGGCATAGAGCAGGTAGAACATGAAGAAAAGCAGGAGCACCGCGCTCACCACCACCATGAACTCTGCGGCGACCTGCGCCCGGCGTCGCGGCCACTTCCTTCCACCCGCAAGACGGCAAGGGCGATGGCGCGAAGGGCCGGCACAGGTCAGAAATTCGACTGGTGCCTGTCCCCGTAGTCGTCTTCCTTCCTCCAACAGAATCCTCTCCTTATGGCAATTCCCTTCTTGGTTATATTGAAGCTGCACAGCTCGGTGGTGTGGTTCGTGTTCCTCATCTTCACGATTTCTATGGCCCTGGTCCTCCTGATGCCGCGCCTCAGGTTGTAGAGGTGTATTATGCCGTCGGTGAGGAAGCCCATCCTGCCCTGGGGCGCGGAGCTGGGGGTGAGCGGGTCTTCGGAGGTCACCAGCGTGGTGCAGTTCAGGCCGTGCAGCATCTCAAAAAGCTCCAGCACCGAGCGGTTCGCCTCGTATTCAGTGTCGAAGAGGAGGAAATATGCGCTTAGGGAGTCTATCACGAGCCGCTCCGTGCCCGTGGACTCTATCATGTCCCTGATGGAGCCCCCGCCCGCGGTTATGATGTCCTTTATCTCGTGGGGCTCGTACCTGGCGAACACGAATTTTTTCTCCTTTTCCAGCTTCTCGAAGTCCCAGCCGAAGAGCATGCCGCGCTTGAATATCGCCTCGCGCGACTCTGCGAACGAGAGGTACATGCCCGGCTCGTTGCATTTGGTTGCGCCGTACCAGAGGTACTGGAGCGCGAATATGGTCTTGCCCACCCCCGACGCCCCCTTGATGACTATGGAGTTGTTGCGCTCCAGGCCGCCTGCCACCAGCTCGTCCAGGCCCGCTACGCCTGTTTTAACGCGGTCGCTGAGCGCCGGCGGCTTCTGGTCCGCCTTTTTGGCCGTTGTTTCCGTTTCCGGTTCACGGACCGGAATATCGGCTTCAGGCTGCAGCTTCGGCTTCGCCTTCTTCGCCACGGTTTCTATTTCCTGGCTCGTGGCCTCAGCTTCGGTTTCAGGCTGTTGCTTCGGCTTCTGCTTTTTGGCCGTTGTTTCCGTTTCCGGTTCACGGGCCGGAATATCGGCTTCAGGCTGCAGCTTCGGCTTCTGCTTTTTGACTATTGTTTCTGTTTGCTCGCGGACCTGCTCAGCGGCTTCTGCCACTTGCTCAGGGACCGGCTCAGCCACCGTTTCAGGCCGCAGCTTCGGCTTCTTCGCCACGGTTTCTATTTCTTGGCCCTGGACCGTGGCCTCAGCTTCGGTTTCAGGCTGTTGCTTCGGCTTCTGCTTTTTGACCGTTGTTTCCGCTTCCTGTTCACGGACCGGGATATCGGCTTCAGGCTGCAGCTTCGGCTTCGCCTTCTTCGCCACGGTTTCTATTTCTTGGCCCTGGACCGTGGCCTCAGCTTCGGTTTCAGGCTGCGGCTTCAGCTTCTTGGCCATAAATCGAGAGTGCGGCTTCGGTTTCTGTTTCCTGGTCACGTGTCGATATCTCAGCTTCGGTTTCTGTTTCTTAGACATGGATTGCCAGAAGTTCTGGAGCGCCAAAATGGTCTTGCCCACTCCGGAGGCCGCCTTCTTGGCCCTGGATCGGGGTCGCTGCTTTGGTTTCGCCTTCTTGGCCATGGCTTCAGATGATAAGTTAACCTATATAAAGATGACTCGCGGCCGCCGCTCAGATTGCCGCCGCAATCTCCTTCTTCAGCCCTTTGAACTGCTTCAGCCACGCCCTCCTGCTTTCCTTGAGCTCCTTGGTCATCCTTCCGTACTCCTTTTCGCCGTAATACACCGAGGGGTCGAACACCGCCAAATCAACGTCTTCCGCACTGACCGCGACCTCGTACCCCCAGTCAGGGTCCTTTTTCCACACCAGCGCGCCCCGGGCCGCGTCCGCAAGCAGCCGCGCGGAGTCGTAAACCGTTATCTTCTTCCCGTGCCGGTTCTTGTCCGCGCCGAAATACCCCGTATCCAGCAAATAGCATTCCATGCGCGGGTTCTGCCCGAGCATCTCCAGGAACCTGTTGCCCTCCTCCTCCTGCGGCCCGATGATGAACGGGTTGGTTCCCACCACGTTCAGCGGCTTCCCGGCCTGGGACGGGTCCCCTGCCGAGGACTCCACGGACTCGCCGAGCATGAAGAACGCCGCTGCCTGGGCGGACGTGAGTTTCGCAATGGGCGGCACTATGGTCTTTTTCCTTGTGATAAAGACCACCATATCCACGCGGGCGAGGTCTATGGAGGCGTCTGTGAAGTCCAGCTCCCTCCGTATCACCACGCCCCTTCCGTTGGACGTGATGCTGGAATCGAAAAAGTCGACCTTCCCGCTCTTTTCGTCCACCGACACGTTCTCCAGTATCGCGTTCGGGGAGGTCGCGCCCTTGTAGAGCAGGGGCTGGGAATCCGGCTCCAGGCCGTCGGTCTTTATGTAGAAATTGTCCTCGGTCCCGATGGCCGAGCAGTCCCGGTTCAGAAGCACCACGTCGTCCTGCCGTATGATTACGCCCTCGCCTTCAGTTGCGTCCAGCCAGTGGTGGTGGCAGGTGAGCGTGGTCTTTCCAGTGGCGCTCAGGCCGAAGAGGAGCATCCCCTTTTCCACCAGGGCGCCGTCCTTGCGCCTCACCCTGAGCAGCTTTGAGCCGGCATGCAGCCCGAGGCCGTCGCGCCGCGTCTTGTGGTGGTACATCATCATGCGCAGGCCCGCCTTCTTTATCTCGCCGCAGTAGTCCGAGCCCAGTATGAACGTGGTGAAGGAGACCGGGTCCACGAGGATTTTGCGCTCGGGCCATTCCGGGACGTCCACGATTGTGAAATCCGGCTTTGAGCCGGCTGCCTTGGTTTCCGGCTTGAAGAGCATCTGGCCCCACATGTACGCGAGCCGCGCATACTTCGCTGTCACATAAAGGCGGACAAGCGTCTTGTAGCCTGCGTGCAGGCACATCACACGGTCCACTGCGATTAGTTTTTTGTCCTTCAGGTACGCGGAGACCCTGGCAAGCGTTTCCCTCTGTTGCGCATCCGCCTCAAATACGATTTCCGTGAATTTCGCGCTCCGCGAGCGCACCGCGCTTATGTAGCTCGCGCTTCCGTACTCCGTGGTGCGCTCGTCCGGCCTTGCCAATGCGCGCAGCTCGTCCGGGCTCGCGCCTTGCAGGACGTCCTTTTTCTTCGCGATTTGGCCGATTGCCTCCTGGAAAGGATTCGCCATGCTCTGCTGATTCCACGTTAATATTTTAATTAAGCGGCATCCAAGAACATCCCATGAAAAGGGAGCTGCTGAAATCCATCCGGGCGCTCAAGGAAGGAAAGACAGGCTCGCTCGTGCGCAGGCGCATGGAGGAGTTCAGGAAGGCGGGGAATGGCTCCGGGAGCCGCCTGTTCAGCGAGCTCTGCTTCTGCATACTCACGGCGAACTACACGGCAGAGGGCGGCATAAGGATACAAAAAGAGCTGCACGCCGGATTCCACACGCTGGGCGAAAAACAGCTCGCAAAAAAACTCCGCTCGCTCGGCCACAGGTTCCCGAACACCAGGGCGAATTACATCGCGGAGGCCAGGGGGCACAGGGTGGACGTTGAAAAAATGTCGCGCACGTGTTCAAGCAGCGAGCTCCGCGAATGGCTCGTTGAAAATGTCAAGGGCCTGGGCTACAAGGAGGCCAGCCATTTCCTGCGGAACACAGGGGCAACGGACCTCGCCATAATAGATTTTCATATAATTGACGTGCTGGCTCGGAACAAAATAATAAAAAAGCCGAAATCCAAGTCCCTTTCAAAAAAAACATACCTGGAAATAGAGCGCTCGCTCGCGAAACTCGCGGCAAGGGCTCACGTCACGCTCGCGGAGCTGGACCTCTACCTTTGGTACCTGGAGACCGGGAAGATACTGAAATAGCACGGTTATATATAAGTTTATAAATATATAAGTGCATACTTATACTATGAAGAACGACGTCTTGCGGGCGATAGCCGACGCCACGCGCCTGAAGCTGCTGGAAAGGATAGCGAGAAGCGAGGTGTGCGCCTGCGAGCTGCCAAAAAGCGCCAGGATAAGCCAGCCCGCGGTCTCGCAGCACCTCAAAGTTCTTCTTGGGGCGGGGCTCGTGGATATGCGCAAAGACGGCGCAAAACGTTTGTACTCGCTCTCGCCATTAGGGAAAAAAGTGCTTGGCCAGGTAAGCAGGTGGTAACATGAAATTCGAAGTCGTCGGAAGCGGATGCCGCAAATGCATTGAATTGGAAAAGCGGGTCAGGGAAGCCATATCGATACTTGGCATCGAGGCGGACGTGGAGCACGTATACGACGTCAGCCGCATTGTGGACATGGGAATCGTTTCCACGCCCGCGCTTATCTTGGACGGAAAAGTGATCCTGAACGGCATGCTTCCGACCGTCGAGTATCTTGTCAGCCTTATCAAAAGCAAGGTGGCATGATGGATTTCTCGGTTTTATTAATCGCAGGTCTTGCAGCCATATATGATTACGTCCTAGCCCATACGTTATTCTGCCTTGTGCCTGCTTTTTTCATCGCCGGCGCGATGGCTGCCCTGATTCCAAAGGATAAGCTTCTCCCCTACCTTGGGAAAAACTCGCCAAAACATGTCGCTTACCCCATCGCGGTAGTCACCGGCCTTCTTTTGGCCGTCTGCTCATGCACTGTTTTGCCGCTTTTTGCCGGAATCCGCAAGGGTGGCGCAGGAATAGGGCCGGCCATTGCTTTCCTTTACACCGCTCCAGCCACAAATATCATCGCCATCCTTTATACCGGGAACCTTATAGGGTGGGATTTCGCACTTGCAAGGATAGTACTCTCCATAGCATTCGCGGTCATCATCGGCTATATAATCTCGAAAATAACCGATTACGATGAAAATATAAAAGACACCGGGGCTTTCAAGAAACCTGCCGATGGTGTGGATTCCAAGCGATTGTTTCTGCTCTTTGGCGCTCTCCTGGGCATCCTGCTGGTCGGCACAAGAATCAGCGAAAATTCCATCAAATACCCGATTGTCGCCGGATTAATCCTCCTTACATGGTGGATATCGTCCCGTTATTTCACGAAGGAAGAAACGCGGAACTGGATGGAAGAGACATGGGGATTTGCCAAGACAATCGCTCCCTTGCTCATCATAGGGGTTTTTGCATCCGGAATAATACGCGTTGCCATGCCGCCCGACCTGATTCCGACATATACGGGCCAGAATTCTTTATTGGCCGTCGTAATCCCGGTTATCTTCGGCATCTTCGTGTATTTCCCGACGCTCGTGGAAGTCCCCATGGCAAGGATGTTCCTGGATTTGGGAATGGCAAAGGGCCCGCTCCTTGCGTATATGCTTGCCGACCCGGTCATCTCCCTGCCGAGCATCCTGGTCGTCCGCAAAATAATGGGCAACAAAGAAACCGCCGTGTACGTCCTGCTGATATTCGTATTTACCGTCATGGCCGGACTACTGGCCGGGAGATTCATATGGGGTTGAAATAATGGGAATGCTGGATTGGCTTCTATTATTTTCCATTGTGTTTTCGAGAGTGTTTCATCTTTAGGATATTCCAAAGTGATGACATGAAAATAGAAATTCTCGGAGGCGGCTGCGCGAACTGCGCGAAGCTCTACGAAAACGCGAAAAAGGCGGTTTCCGATTCAGGCAGGAAAGCCACAATAGCCAAAGTCACCGACTACGCGAAAATCGCTTCCTATGGCGTCATGCGCACTCCCGCGCTCGTGATTGACGGCGAGGTAAAATCCGAAGGAAGGGTCCCAGGCGCGGACGAGATAAAAAAAATGCTAAAGTGAACCAATGGACATTTTCGAACAATTCGCATCCTGGCTGGTGAACGGCGTCCTGGGGGTAGCCGCGGAGAGCAGGGCCAGCGACGTGGCGGTTTATTTCGTGGCGGACACGGTGAAGATATCCGTCCTCCTCACAATAATGATTTTCCTGGTTTCCATCCTCCGCACTTTCATCACCCCCCAAAAGGTCAGGAAATGGCTCGGCGGGAGGAAGGAGGGGGTTGGCAACGTGCTCGCAGCGCTTCTGGGAGTCCCCACGCCATTCTGCTCATGCTCTGCCGTGCCGCTTTTCATCGGCTTTGTGGAAGCCGGAGTCCCTCTCGGCGTGACATTCTCTTTCCTGATATCCGCTCCCCTGGTGAACGAGGTGGCGGCAGCGCTCCTGCTCGGCCTTTTCGGCTGGAAAATCGCGGCGCTATACATCGGCACCGGGCTTTTCATAGCCATTTTCGCAGGCATGGCAATCGGAAGGATGAACATGGAAAGCGAAGTGGAGGGTTTCGTGTACGAAGTCCGCTCCAAAAACCTGAAAGAAAAGAAAATGAGCCTGGAAGAGCGAATCGGTTTCGCGAAAAGCGAGACCATCGACATAACGAAGCGCGTGGCGCCCTACATCGTCCTGGGAGTCGCGCTAGGCGCGTTCATACACGGATTCGTGCCAGTCGGGTTCCTCGCCGGCATCGCGGGCCCGGGCAACCCGCTGGCAGTGCCAGTCGCAGTGCTCATCGGCGTCCCGCTCTATTCCAACGCAGCAGGGACGATCCCAATAGTCCAGGCGCTCATGGCAAAGGGCATGGCGCTTGGCACCGCGCTCGCATTCATGATGAGCGTCACCGCGTTATCGCTGCCTGAGATGATAATCCTCAGGAAGGTCCTCAAGCCGAAGCTGCTCGCGCTTTTCGCGCTCATCCTCGCGGTTTCGTTCGTGGCGGTAGGGCTGCTTTTCAACGCGATTATGGCTTAAGCCAGCCTATTGCACTACGACGGTCCCCTTCATGCTCGTATGGATTGTGCAGTGGTATTCGTAGGTCCCTGCCTTGTCAAACACATGGCTGTAGCTTTTTCCCCGGTCCAGATTGCCTGAATCGAAATCCGCTCCGGTTATCGTGTGCGGGACCGGGTCCTGGTTCGTCCATGTCACGCTTCCGCCTTTGGCGACCATGATTGAGCCGGGCTGGAACGAGAAGCCGGTTACCATCACCGACGCCACAGTTGGCGCCGTGGCGTTTTGCAGCACAGTCCCGTTCGCCTGCTGTCCCCCTCCTGGCGCGGCCGGCTGCGTGCACCCTGCCGCGAGAACCACGAACGCGAGCAGCGCGGCGAAAATCATTTTTTTCATGTCATCCATCCCCCTTCATTATCATTTCAAAAACGGAATTCCGAACGTCATTATCGCGAGTGCTATGTGGATTATTACTGACAGGAAGAAAAGCCTCCAGTACCAGCAGTGGTGGTCGAACACCCATTTGTACCACGGCTTTTTCAGCATCTCGTTCACGAACTTAACGCCCACCAGGCACCTGCAGGTGAAGAACACGGCGAGCATGAAAATAACGTTGGTCATGCCGAACACATATACGAGTTTCATCCCGAGCATCGGGTCTATAATCGCCATATTCTCACCTCTCCGCCCGCACGAAAAGCGAGCACCAGCATTCCCCTTTCTCGCGCCATGCCTTCTGCGCCTTGAAGTTGCACGGGCAGATTAGCTTCAAATCCTCCTCCCTCCTGTTGGTCGTCATCCTGCACGGGCAGTAGCCGAGGCCGTGGTTCTTCCCGTTGCTCAGGACGCCTTGCGCGAGCATTGCCACGCGCTCCTTGTCAGGGTTGAGCATGAACCTGCCTTCGCCCTCATGCTGCCGCGCCACGAAACCCTTCCATACTGCGATGAGCTTCTCTACTTCCCGGCCGCCCATTTCTTCAGCTCCCCATAGGGCATTTCTCCGCAGAGCGCCTTCTTCCCCTTGTCGTCCACGAATGCCGGAGTGCCGAACGTCCCGTCCGACGCCTCCATGATGATTGCCTCGTATTTCCTCATCCTGTCCGCGTTCTTCTCGTTATGCCAGACCTCCAGCTTCTCAACCGCTATTCCCTCCTCCTTCTCCAGCCTCTCCACAAGCGGCATCATGATGCGGCAGTGCGGGCATTCCGCCCCGTAAAACATGATTATCTTTTTCATATGCCAATCACTGTCCTGAACTCCTGCAGGCCTATTTCCACGTAGGCATCGGAAGTCGTGCATGTCGGGCATATCTTGGGCGGCACGGAATTCAGGTGCAGGTCGTTGCACACATTGCAGCGCCAGAGCTTCCTTTTACCGATTTTTGAAAGCGCCTTCTCCACGTCCGCCTTTTCGCACGGAACGAACCCATCCGGCGCATTGATGCCGAAATGGACGTTGCCCGCCTTGTCTTTGAAAAGTTTCTTTTCCATTTGTACTGCCTCATGGTTTCCTGCCAAACGCGCCAGCGTGCTTTGCCAGGTCGTCGAAAAATATTTTCGCCCTTTTCCTCCATGCATCGGCGTCTTTTATCCCGCCGTCCTTGCCGAAACAGTCCCTAACGTTCGAGAAATAGAGCGCCTCCCTTATGTTTATCATGCGCAGCTCCACTGCCACCAGGCGCAGCTGCTCCACCACACGCGCGCCTCCGAGCGGCCCGCTTGAGACGCCGCATATGCCGAGCGGCTTTCCGGCGTACTGTTGGTAAAGCAAATCCAGCATCATCTTCAGCTCGCCAGGATAGCCGTGGTTGTACTCAGGGGAAACGATGATGAGCGCGCCCGCCTTATCAATTTTCGAAGCGAGTTTTTTTGCGATGGCAGTGGCCTGGGTGTTGTCGGTTGCCGCAATCCTGTAATCGCGCACGTCCAGGATTTCGCTTTCGAATCCATAAGCCTTCGCCTCGCTGAGCACGAATCTCGCGACTTTTTCGGATTCTCTCCCTTCCCGGCCAGTGCCGAGTATTATCGGGACATACATGCCGGCACACCCTCCTACTTGCATTCCTCGCACTCGCATCCAGCGCACGTCCCGTACCTCTGTGCCACGCTCTCCCAGTCAATTGCCTTGAAGAACGCGTCTATGTAATCCGCCTTCTTCAGGCCGTAGTCTGTCATGTAGGCGTGCTCGAACACATCCATGACCAGGAGCGGCTCGGCTCCGGCCAGGTGGCCCACGTCGTGCTCGTTCACCCATATGTTGAACGTCTTTTTCGCATGCAGGTCGTAGACGAGCAGCACCCATCCTATGCCGCGCATCGCGCCGGTCGCCCTGAAGTCCTTCTCCCACTCATCGAGCGAGCCGAAATCCTCAGCGACCTTCTCGGCGAGCTTGGATTTCCCGTCAAGCGGCTTCCCCCCTTTCACCATGCTCCAGAAGTAGAGCTCATGCAGCCTCATGCCGTTGAACTCCCACCCGAACCTGCGCTTGAGCTCGGCATACTCCGGAGTCCCGGGCGGCGTCTTCTCCAGGCCAATCAGCTTGTTCACGTTGGCCACATAGCCCTGGTAAAGGGTGAAATGATTCTTCAGCAGCGTGTCGCTGAATCCCGCTGTCCCAAGCAATCCCTCAAAATTCTTCGCCTCATACGCCATAATCCCACCTGTCCGGAAATTGCTTGCAATCATTATAAATCCACGGTGCGCGCGGTCCCGAGGCAAATGAAGGCGGGGCCTAAGGCTTGAAATCCCGCAACTCATCCAGCTTGGCCAAGGCAGCCTTGGAATCAATGGATGCGAATGCGCGCTCAAGCCCATCGGCGATGCCACCTGCCAATCCAGCCACGTAAATGGCTGCAGCGGCATTGAGCGCCGCGATGGCGCGGGCAGGGCCCCTGTCCCCGTTGAGCACGCCCCGGATTATGCTCGCGCTCTCTTCCTTTGAAGATACCTTCGGAACCGGCTGCCGTTCAATGCCAAAATCCGCGGCATGTATGATCGTGGTGTCCACTTGCCCGTTCAGGAGTTCGCTGACTCTCGTGCACCCAAGCCCGATTTCATCCATGCCCTCGGAATGCACGACCAATGCCCTTTTCGTACCAAGGTCCAGCAGTACCCGGGCCATAATCTCGGTCAGCTCGGGGTCGAAGACTCCGAGGACCTGTGCGCTTGCTCCTGCCGGGTTGGCGAGCGGGCCGAGGATGTTGAAGATTGTGCGGGTTTCAAGCTCCTTCCTCACAGGCGCCACGTTCTTCATGGCAGGGTGGAAGTAAGGCGCGAACATGAAGCCAATGCCAATCCTATTGATGCAACTCTCCACTTCTTCAGGCTGGAGCATCCTGACGCCGAGCGCCTCGAGCACGTCGGCAGAGCCGCAACTGCTGGATACCGACCTGTTGCCGTGCTTTGCTATCGGCACGTTGGCTCCCGCGGCTATCAGCGCAGCGGCAGTGGAGATGTTGAACGTGTTGGACGAGTCGCCGCCGGTCCCGCATGTGTCCACGAGCGGCTCTCTGGAAGGGCGGATGGATACGCCATGGCTTCTCATCTCCATGGCCAGGGCCGTGATTTCCTCCCTGGTCGGGCCCTTCATCTGCAGCGCGACCAGGAATGCCGCTGTCTGCACATGGCTTGATTTGCCGCTCATGATGCCATTCATGGCTGCCCTGGCCTCCTCCCGCGTGAGATTCTCCCTTCTCATGAGTTTGCGGTGCATATTCACTCCCTTGTATACACATACATTGCGATACTTATAAATCCACGGTGTGTTTCCCTATGCATGGCAAAATCAGGCATTTGGATGCTGGCCGGTTTCATCGTGCTTTCGCTTCTCGCAGGCGCTATCGGCTCGTTTTTCACATTCCAGTCCATACCAGGTTGGTATGCCTCGCTCCAGAAGCCCTGGTTCACGCCGCCCAGCTGGGTCTTCGGTCCGGTCTGGACTTTGCTCTACGTCCTCATGGGCTCGGCAGCATACCTGATTTATGAAAAGGGCCTGAAGAAACCCGAAGTCCGCTCCGCGCTGGAGGTGTTCGGAATCCAGCTCGCGCTGAACGCCGCCTGGTCCGTGGCTTTTTTCGGGCTTCGCTCCATTCCAGGCGGCCTGGCAATCATAGTCCTGCTCTGGCTCTCCATAATCTGGGCTACTGCCCTTTTCTGGAAGCTTTCGCGCAACGCGGCCCTGATGATGCTGCCATACATCCTGTGGACGTGCCTTGCCGCATTGCTCAACTATTCGCTCTTTTTCCTGAACCCATGACTGTAGAATCGGGGAAGCCGGCCCCTCCGGGCAGGGCCGGTCTGGCATTCATCCCGATCCGGCAGGAAAGGCGCCCCGCAGTTCCTCCAGCGCGCAGGCGGCATTGTACCCCTTTATGAAAGCATCAATGCTCGCCCTGGTCGTGTCGGTACCAACGATGGAAGACTCGACCTCCAACTCCCCCTTTTTGACGGTCATGGTAACCCTTGCAGCGGCATCGCTTCCCTTGCCTATCCCGTGGCATTCATAGGACGAGATTTCCACGCCCGTGCCATTGCCTATGGCCGCCCGGATTGCCTTTACCGCCACATCCACAGTGCCGTTTCCGCTGCTGTTCTCGCCCACGACCTCAGTGCCATCTAACCTGACTTTCACGCGAGCCTTCGGCCCCGCATCCCCGGTGGAAACCTCAATGCTGACGACATCGGCCCTGCTGCATGGGCTGCCCATCGCGACATCATGGGTCATGAGGAGGAAGTCCGCGTCGCTCACCGCCGTGGTCGCAGCCATTCCCTTCACCTTCGCGAGGATTGCGGGCACCATCACATCCTGGACGCCGACGCCGAATTCAAAGAGCCTGTGGATGATGCTCTTGTTTCCGGAGAGCGCGCCTATTCCCACCTCTTCCTTCCTGCCCACGGCGCTTGGGTTGAACGCTATATAGACGCTTCCGCCGTCCCTTCCCCGGTCCCGGGTGCTGTAGCCGGTTGATTCGCTCTTCACGAACCCGTCGGCATGGACGCCCGCGGTATGCCGGAATGCCCTGCTCCCCACAATCGGCGCGTTCGCCGCAGGCCCGACGCCGAAACGCTCGGTTACGAATCCGGACACTTCAGCCAGCCGGCTCATGTCCACGAGTTCGATGCCGTGGTTGGCGAGCATGTACATGGCCACCTGCTCCAGCGCCGCATTTCCGGTCCTCTCGCCCACGCCGTGCATCGTAACCTGGGCCACGTCAACTCCGGCGAGCATGGCCGCAATGGTGTTCTGGACCGCCATGCCCATGTCGTTATGGCAGTGCACCTGGAGCGGCAGGTTTGGCACCTTTGAACGGATATACGATATGAGGCCGTACATATAGGCGGGGCTGCACACGCCCATGGTGTCAGGGATGTTATACTGGATGCCTTGTCCGCCCGCGGCTTCGTATATCCTGTTTCCGACCTCCACAAGATGGCCCGGGTCGCTCCTCGCCGCGTCTTCGAGCGAGACTATGATGTTGGCAAAGCCCCTTTGCCTCGCGTATTCCACGCATTCCACGATGTCTGGTATGAGTTCCTCCGGCATCCTGCCGAATTTCACCCATGCGTGGGGGATTGAGCCGGAGGAGTAGATATGCATGGTGTCCGCCTCAGCAATTACTGCGGCGTCTATGTCCCTGTGCACCATGCGGCCGAGGCTGACTATTTCGGTCTGAAGGCCGAGTTTCCTTACTTCATTCTTTACCGTCCTTATGGCCTCCACTTCGCCGTCATTGCTCACTGCATTGCCGACCTCTATGATGGGTATGCCCCATTGGGCCAGCCTGGTGCAGACTTCAAACTTGTTCTGAACCACCGACCTGCCCCTTTGTTCTGTGACAAATGCCGCTACCTCCGCACTCTGCATGCCGTCCCTTGCCGTGGTGTCGAATATTTTTACCCTGCCGAGCATCTTCATGTCCGGGAATGCCATGGCGCGGCCATATCCATCAACGCAGGATCCTATTATCTCGAGATATTTGTCCTTTCTCTCGGCCCACCACCTGAATTCCCTTACCGCATCCGGCATCATCCTTTTCGCTGCCGGGCGCGCCGGCGTTCTCATATTTTCGTTGCCTGCCATGAACCGCACCTCTTTTTTTTGTTTTTCACGCGACGAGAAAAAAGCAAGGCTGAGGATAAATTCCATTAAATCCGGGGTTCTACGAGTGGTGTGGCCGGTCAGGCCAGCAGAAGGAGCAAGCTGAGCACAAAGGAATTAGAGCTGGATTTTTCGCCCTTGGCTTGCATACTGGTCTTTTGTGGATGCAAGATTTTTTAAATGATATTGCACGCCTACTCCGGTTTTATCCATTCCTTGTAGTCCTTCATGCTCATCTCTATGGGCATGCCCTGGTAGCCGCACTGGGGGCAGTTTATTTTCGTGGCCATGGACATGGCGCCCATGAGGGAAAGCGAGTCCATTTCGTAGTCTCCCGCGGTCACCGGCCGCTTGCATTTCGGGCACACAAGGACGTCGTCTTTCTCGTCCGACTTCTCGATTTTCTCTATCTCCTTGTCCTCCTCGTCAACTTCCTTGTCCATTTCCTCGTCTTCGCTTTTCTTGGCCATGTAATCATTCCTCGTTTCTGAAACTGTTATTCGCTGCTGGCAAGTTCCATTCCCGCCCTCCCCTTCCTGAGCGCGAGCGCGGCGAGCCTTTTCCCGTTCCTTTTCTCGTTCGCCATGGTCCTTGCCACGATTCTCGGGTCGAAATAGCCCCATTGCTTCAGGGCCTGGGCCAGCTCAGGATGCGTCTTCGCGTACTGCGGCGCCGGAATTCCCTTCATCGCAGCGTCCACAGCCTGCCTCATGGACATGGCGCCCTTCAAAGTTCCGCCCGCATGGCCGTGCACTCCTGCGCCTGCCTGGAAATTGGTGTCCCGGCCGTGCAGCTCCAAGAGCGCGTCCATCCTGCCAGCGTCCAGCCCGCCGGACGCGATGCTCAGCATGGGCTTTATGTGCGGTGCGAATCCCATGTCCAGCGAGCCGAGGTAGAACTTTTCCTTCAGCAGGCGCTGGTCCGCGATGTCGTGCAGCCTCTTTATGGTCATGGGCGAGCCCTCCATCTTCCCCACTCCTGTGCCGATGTGCATCTGGTCTATGCCAAGGAGCCTGTAGAATTTCTCGTAAATCTGGAAATTGACGCCGTAGCTCCCCCTGTTCGCGGCAGCGAATCCGGCGCGGTGGCCGTGGGTCGCGAACCCGCGCCTTTTCGTGTGCTCCAGCACGTCCTGGAGCGCGCCCATGCCCATGACATAGACGTCCAGCATGACCACTATGTTCTTCTGCAGGCCCATGCTGTTGAGGTAGTCCACGCGTTCCACCATCCTGCTGTACCTGTCGCTTATGTTGCTGGAATAAAGGTGGTTCTGCCCGGTCTCCTTGCCCGCCTTCTCGATTGACTTCACGACCTCGTGCAGCCGGTCCTTCCATCTGCAGAACTCCTGGTCCACGAGGTTCTCGTCGTCCTTCACCAGGTCCAGGCCGCCTGAGAACGCCTCGTAGGCCACGTGCGCCCACTCCTTTGCGGTCAGCCCGACCTTTGGCTTGACTATGGTCCCCACGTGCGGCCGCCTGCTTTTTTGCGTGCCCGCCATCCTGCGTATGCCCTCTATTCCTGCGCAGGGGCCTGTGAACTGCTTTTGGTACTTTAGGGGGAACGAGATGTCGTAGACATAGAGCTCCTCAAGCTCCTTGAGCCCGAAGATGTTGCCAAGCACCGATGCCTGGAACTGCGAAATATTCTTCACGTCGAAATGCTCAATGGGGTAGGCGATTTTTATGAACCCGGCATTGGCGCCCACCTTCCCTATCCAGAACACCCTGGCGCGGTAGTGCGTCCAGACGAAATCATTCATGGTCCTGAGCTTTGTCCAGGAGCCCACGCTGCTTTCCGCGGCTATGGCCTCGGCTATTTTCTCTATTGGAAGGCTTCCCCTGGCCCATAAAAGCACCACGAAATCATTGCCTGTCGGTTCATACCTCGTGTCAATATAAGAATATCCGCCATATGCCATTTTTCCACCTCATCCCCCTTTTCTTCCCAGGTTTATTAATTTTCCGCGGCCCGGAGCGCGGGCGGAGTCATTTTCCTCGCATGGTTGCCATTCTTCCCGTTATGGTTCTTCTTCTCCATCCAATGGAAGAAAAGCGCTTTGCCCAGCTCCGTAACCGCGAAGTATGCGAGCAGGATGCCGCCTATCATGAGCAATATCCCGGTCCCCAGCGGCACGAAATGGAACCACGAAGCCGTCAGGGGGATGTAGATTATCGCGGTGGACACAATCATCGCGCCGACTGTTGCCACGGTAAGCAGTTTCGAGGGCACGCTTTTTATTGCCGGAAGCTGCGTGCGCAAGGAATACACTATTATCATCTCGGAAAGGACCGATTCAAGGAACCATGCGGTGCGGAACGTGTCAACGTCCACATGGAGCACGAAATAGAGGATGAGGACCAGCACGAAGTCGAATATAGTGCTTATTACCCCGAAGAAAACCATGAACCTGAGTATGAATGGGAGGTTCCATTTCTGCGGCTTCCGCGTATAGACGCTGTCCACGTTGTCGCTCGATATGCTGAGCATGGGAAGGTCTGAGAGCATGTTGTTCAGCAGGATTTGCGAGGGAAGGAGCGGTATGAAAGGGAGGAAAAGCGAAGTTATTGCAACGGTTATCATGTTCCCCTGGTTCGCGCTCATGGTGTTGAGTATGTACTTGGTGATGTTGCCGAAGACCTTCCTGCCGCCTTCTATGCCGTCGCACACCACGTTCAGGCTTTTCTTGAGGAGTATGATATGGGACGCGCCCTTGGCGACATCCGCGGCCGTGTCCACGGAAATGCCCACGTCCGCGGTGCGCAGTGCCGACGCGTCGTTGATTCCGTCCCCGAGGAATCCGACCACGTGCCCGTTTTTCCTGAGCGTCTCCACAATAAGCAGTTTCTGCCCCGGCGTCACGCGCGCGAACACGTCGCAGTTCTCCACGGCCTCGGAACGGGCCGCCTCGTCCATCCCTTCCAGCTCGCGGCCCAGCACGAGCCTCGCTTCCGGGCTGCAGAAATTCAGCTGGCTGCACACGTTCCTGGTGACCTGCGGGTCGTCGCCTGTGAGGATTTTGAGCCGGACATTCAGCTTCTGGAGGCGCTCAAGCGTTTCCCTCACGCTGTGCTTGGGCGGGTTGGAGAGCAAAATGAAGCCCTCCAGCTCCATTCCGGACTCGTCGTCCACGGAATATGATTTCTTCACCCTCACGCTCTTCACGGCCACCGCTATCGTGGTGTATCCGTTCGCGGTGTACCCCAGCGCCGCCTTCTTCGCATTGGCCCCTGACTTCCCGCAGATGGGAAGCACGGATTCGGGCGCCCCTTTAACGAGCAGCAGGGCCCCTTTCCCGTCCGTCACGACCTGCCCCATGCGCCTACGCTGAAAATCGAACGGGATTTCCGCGACCTTCGTGAAACCCGAGACATCCGCCTTTTCCAGGAGCCCCCTTTTCCTTATCGCCACGTCTATCGCATTGCCCCGGATTTTCACGCTGCCCACCGCAGCATTGCACAGGAACGCATGCCTGAACACGTCCCGGCTGTCCCTTCCTTCAAGGTCCACGAACCTCTCCGCGTTTATATCCCCCTCGGTGAGGGTGCCGGTCTTGTCGGTGCACAGGACGTCTATGTTCCCCAGGTCCTCTATCGCCGCAAGCTTCTTCACGATGACCTTCCTTTTCGCGAGCTGGAGGCTGCCGCTCGAGAGCGCTATGGTTATGACTGCGGGAAGCGCCTCGGGCGCGATGCCGACCGCGAGGGCGAGCGCGAAAAGCGCGGAATCCGCGAGGGGGTTCCCTTCCCCGTGCCCGAGCGCGAAGTTGGACAGGAAGACGAAGAGGGTGAGAACCACTATCACCCTGAAGAGCATGTTGCCGAACTTCCTCATCTCAAGCTGGAAGTCGGACTCGGGCACCTTCGCGCTGAAGAGCGCGGCCGTCCTGCCGAAAAACGTCTGTTTTCCGGTGGCGATTACCACGCCCAGGGCATATCCGTTGATGACCGTGGTGCCCATGAAAAGCCCGTTCGTGATGTCCTGCGGCCCGGACGTTGAGCGTGGGACGGCCGTGGACTTGCGCACCTCGCGCGACTCGCCCGTGAGGATGCCCTCGTTCATGTCTATTCCTTTTGTCTCCATTATCCTGATGTCGGCCGGGACGATGTCCCCGAGCCCGACGGACACCACGTCGCCCGGGACGAGTTCGCGGGCGTCAAGCTGCATTTTCTCGCCGCCCCTGATGGGGGACGCGTGGTAGACGAAATACTTCTTGAGCTCGGAGAGCGCCTTCTCGGACTTGTATTCCTGGAAAAAGCCGAGCAGCACGCTCGCGGCTATCACCAGGATTATTATTATGGTGTCGGAAACGTCGCCCATGTAAGCCGAGACCATGGACGCGAAAATGAGTATGAGGAGCAGCGGGCTCCTGACCTGCGATATCAGGATGTCCAGCCATTCCCTCCTGTCCTTGTCAGGGACCGAGTTGTAGCCGTATTGTTTGATGCGCGCTGCGGCCTCCTCGGCAGAGAGCCCCTTCTCGCTCGTGCCGAGCGCGGCGTACAGCGCCTTGGCATCCATGCTCCAGAATTTCCCCTCCTCGCCTTCCTTTGCCATCACCTGTATCTCCCTCATGAGGTTAATAAAGATTAGCTGGGGAGTATATACGATTAGGTATGGGAGCCCCATTGCTCGTGGCGAAAAAATTATTTTCCATCGCATTAGCATTCCTGTTCTGCAGCACCGCAGCCTTCGCGCTCGCGAACCCGTCAGCGGTCTATTGCAACGAGATGGGCAGGGAATTCGGCGGTTACCAATACGTCATGCAAACCGATGCCGATTCAAACCAATACGGGATTTGCATAATGCCTGACGGGTCGCAATGTGAAGCCTGGGATTTCCTTCGTGGCAAATGCGGCAAGGATTTCTCCTACTGCGCGAAGATGGGTTATGACACGGTTCCGATATCGGAAAATGGTCTTGAGTACGCCGCTTGCAGCGTGCCTGCGAACGGCAACGTTTCTGTGGCATCCGAAACCCAGAACGTTCCTGTCATGGACATGATGAACCTGAGCAGCAAGCTCGGCGGCAACATAGACACCGAAGCCCTGAAAGCGCGATTAAACCAGATGGTCAGCGGAACTGAAGCCGGGCCCATAGAGGTCCAATCCCAATACAATGCGTCAAGTTATTCCTACTGGGACTGGAGAAACCCTCCAAACAGCACGATGTATGCGGCTTCGAATTACCCTTATTTCAACAGTTCCATGGGCTGGATGACAGCGGTGAAGGACCAGGCACAGTGCGGCAGTTGTTGGGCGTTCGGAAGCCTCGGCTCCATGGAAGTCAAGTACAATCTAGAGATGAACGAATCCAGGCTCAAGCCTGATTTATCAGAACAGGAAGAGGTATCCTGCGACTCCCAGCAGAGCGGCTGCAACGGTGGCTGGCCAGACCTGGCGTTGAGCAATATCCAGAATAATGGCGTGGCTGATGAGAACTGCTTTACTTATCTTGGATGTAAATCATGGTCTTATCCAGGGGGCAATTATTACTGCAATGTGGAATATTCCTGCAGTCTATGCTCGGGGTCTGCAAACAGGCTCTGGAAAATTACTAATTACACCGTCCCGGGAACGGTTAGCAACCCACAACTTGAGCAGATACTTATCGATAACGGCCCAATCACTATCTTGGTCGATGCAACCGTATGGAACTCTTATGGTGGCGGAGTATTGACGTGCACCCAATACTACACGGGCATGGACCATGCCGTGGTTTTGGTCGGCTATAATGATACCGGGAGCCTTGCTACGAGCTATTGGATAATAAAAAACAGCTGGGGCCCGGCGTGGGGCGAGAACGGTTACATCAGAGTGAAATTCAATTGTGATTCCATCGGCTATTGGACCTATTATTCGACAGGTGTAATACCCCCGAATTTCAAACCGACAATCGTGGTGAACGCGCCGACGCAGGGCACCATTGACAAGCGCAGTCCTATTCTGTTCAATTTTACCGTGAATAACAGGAATTCCTCAACCTCCACATGCGACCTGATTGTCAATGGCACTATAGTCAATACGACCTTGGCAAACAACAACAGCGCCACTGTGATGGGTTACCAGTTTCCATTGTGGGTACGGAATAATTGGAGCATAAGATGCTGGGAAACCAATTTTGGAATAATCACTTCTTCACAAACGCAGAACCTGAGCTTTTTCATTTCAATCCAGAGCCCGGCCAACTCAACATACAATGCCACTTCCATTACCCTGAACTATACGGTTGCCAACCAGAGCGCCTGCTGGTACTCGTTGGATAACAATACGAATATCACCCTTCCCGGCTGCGGCAACACCACGCTCAATTCAACTTTGCTTTTCGATGGAAGGCATTCCCTGTTCGTTTACATGAACGATACTGGAGGAACGGTCCACTATGACAACGTAAGCTTCACGGTTGACACAACCCCGCCAGGCGTCAATCAGACATCCCCCCCGAAAGGCTACCTTACCAATGCCACAGCAATAAGTTTCAACTTCACTGCCACGGATGCCTTAAGCCCACCAATGAACTGCTCATTATACATAGACGGAATCCTCAACAGGACCAACGCCAGCACGGCCAACAACACGCCGACCAGCTTCAGCGTATCAGGCATACCGGATGGCTTTCACTTCTGGAACATCAGCTGCACTGACCAAGCAAACAACACCAACACAAGCGCAACCAGGAACTTCACAGTAGACACCACCCCGCCTTCAATTGCGATATACTCTCCTGGCAACACGACCTATTACACGCAGCAAATCCTTGTTTCGATAAATGCCTCTGATCCTTCCGGGGTTAATTCCACATGGTTCAGCGTGGATGGCGGAACGAACCAGAACTATAGTACTCCTGTGGGTGTGAATTCCAGCATAGGCAGCCATTTCCTTGCGGTCTGGGCCAATGATAATCTAGGCAATGTAAATTATACGAATGTCAGTTTCACCATAAGCCCGCTTGCTGCCTATGAGCCTGATGACAATGCATCCGCTGCAACCTGGATTCAGGTGAACTACACGCTCCAGACGCACGGCATCTATCCGACTGGGGACCAGGACTGGGTCAAGTTCAATGCCACTGCCGGTTCCAAATATTTCGTTCATACCAGCAATCTAACCGGGCCGACAGATACCACACTGACGATTTACGCTCCTGACGCTGCTACGGTGGTCGGATATAATGACGACACTTCCAGTGACCAGGATTTGTCCTCGTCCGTACTGTTCATCCCTGCTTCCAGCGGAACCTACTACGCCCAGGTTACTGATACGAACGCTTCATTTTCCGGCGGTTTCTATCAAATCGGAGTCCAGCAGCTCGGAAGGCTCCAACCCTATCTCATCTCGCCTTCCTCGAACGTCACGGTGAACCAGAGTTCCATGTTCAACTTTTCCGCAGGCGTGAAGTGCGTCGGCGGGCCGTGCCTTTTCGTGAAGGCAACGGCCGACCCTGCGGTTGATACAAAGGCGGATGAAAGCCTGTTTGGCGCGGCTGATGCGAATGGGACTGCGGATGTTATAGTGAAACTGAAAGACCAGAAACTTGGCAAGCAGGCAATATCACTGGCGCAGGACCAGGTGGCCTCGGACGCAGCGCCGGACGGCCTCCAGATAAAGAGCAAGTATTCCATTTTCAACGGCTTCTCGGCGCGGGTTTCAAAACAGGCTTTGGCGAAGCTGCAGGCAGACCCCCGGGTGGAGCATATCTATCAGGATCTCGTATTGCACACCCTTCTCGACCAGTCCGTGCCATCCATACGCGCCAATCTCGCCTGGCAGCAGCAGTTCAACGGCACCAATATCACAGGCACGGGCCAGACGGTATGCGTAGCTGATACGGGCATAAACTACAACCATCCGGATTTTGCCGGCGGCGTCTATGTGGGCGGCTACGATTTCGTCAACAATGACAGCGACCCCATGGATGACAACGGCCATGGCTCCCACGTGTCCGGCATAATCGCTTCCCAGGATGCTACCTACAGGGGAGTTGCGCCAGGCGCGAGAATTGCCGCAGCCAAAGTGTGCGATTCCTCAGGGAATTGTTTCGATAGCAATATCATTTCCGGCATTCAATGGTGCGTGAATAACGCCGCGCTCTACAACATCTCCGTCATCAGCATGAGCCTGGGTGACGGCATGCAGTACACAATGCCCTGCGCAACAGACAGCCTGGCTTCGGCCATAGCCAGTGCAGTGGCGGACAACATCACAGTCACAATCGCATCAGGCAACAACGGCTTTGGAGGGGGCGGCAGCGCGCCGGGCATCAGTTCCCCTGCCTGCGTGCCGGGTGCCATTTCCGTAGGCGCGACGGACAAGACCAGCGGCACAACGATATATTACAACCGCGCGCTCATGCTTGGCGTGCTCGCTCCTGGCTGGTCCATAATCGCGACAGATTACCTAGGCACCCACACCACCAAAAGCGGTACTTCCATGGCAACCCCGCATGCCGCAGGAGTCGCTGCGCTCATTCAGCAGGCATTTAGGCTCAGGTACGGCCGCATGCCGACGCCACCCGAAGTCGCAAATGTCATGCGTTACAATGGCAACTGGACTTTTGATGGAGGCGGGACGAGCCTTTACTATTCGCGCGTGGACGCGCTTTCCGCAGTCACGGCCAAGGGCGTAATCCCCATGAACTCCGGGCTCCCCTTCTACACGGCCACGCAGAACCCGAGCGCCTACTTCAACCTGTCCAATGGTCAGACCATGAATTTCACCTGGCTGGTGAACGCCACATCGCCATACGGCACATACCGCTTCTTCGCGGTTTTCGAGGACAATTACACCGACTATAATGTTTCGCCAAGCGTTTACGTCACAATCCGGGATAAAACCCCGCCGAGCATCGTCATTTCCTCCCCAACCAACCGCTCCTATAACAGCTCAGCAATCCAAATCGCAATCAGTGCCACGGATTATTCCAACGTGAGCGCAGCTTGGTTCTTCAACGGAACTGCGAACGAAACCTACAACGGAACGATATCGCGCGCCTACGGGGACGGAAGCCGCACGCTCTACGCCTGGGCGAACGATACTTTCGGAAACCTGAACTCCACCAACGTCTCCTTTACGGTTGACACCACGCCGCCATATTTCACTTACATCGCGAACCTATCAATCGCCAATGGAACCGCACTCGCAGCCCAGTTCAACGCGAGCGATGCCACGACCTCCGTGGGCAACTGGTCTGTCAACGATACAAATTTCAATATCACCGGGAGCGGATACCTTACGAGCAACACCGCCCTCGCCCTGGGCGCGTATTACCTTAACATCTCAGTGAACGATTCCGTGAATAACGTCGCGTCGGTTGCGATAATCGTCAATGTCATGCCCCTACCTTCCTTCAACTCCCATTCTGCCCTTCCGCCCGCGCTCATCAGCGGCTACAACGCCACGCTCCTGGCCAACGCGTCCAACGCGGATTTCCTGTGGGCGAACATAACGCGGCCAGATGGCAGTTCCACCATCCTCAACCTTACC
>CAILMQ010000042.1 GCA_903835385.1 uncultured Microcaldota archaeon
CTATTTCGGAACAGTTTCGTGGTCAACGCTTGGTATTGCGGTTCTGCATACAACTTATCGCCTCATCCTCGCGTATATCGTCGCGCTTGTGCTCGGCACATTAATCGCGCTCTTAGTCGGCTGGAGCCCGTTCGCCGATGCCCTCTTCCCTTTCTTTGACATCTTACAAAATATTCCTTCGTTCGCGCTCATTCCCTTTTTCATTTATTTCTATTTGCCATACTCCTTGCCCCGAGCCCAACAAAACCTTTATATGTTCTGCATTTGATAAATGCTGAGATATAAGGGGTGTAAAAATGAGCAAAACAAAAATTGACCCGAGGAAACAGGCCCAGGCAGCGGCAAAGAAAGCATTTGCGCTGGCAAAAACAAAGTTCCGTGCTGCAGAAACACAGGTAAACAAGCACATCAAAAAAGACCCGGCAAAAGCGGTGATGCTTGCAGCCGGAATCGGGGCTGCGATTGGCGCGATTACGATGCTTGTGCTGTCCAAAAAGAAGCAATGATCATCTTTTCGTTTCTTTCTTTTCAGGATTTTCAGGAATAAGGATATCAGAGTGAAATAAGGGTGATTCGCATGGCATTGAAAGGATATGTCTCGAATATTGAGAGTCTAACGTTGAAGAACACTGATTTCAGGCATGTTCTCTACACCGGGAAGCACAGCCAGCTTGTTCTCATGTGCCTCAGGCCGGGCGAGGAAATCGGGATGGAGGTGCACGAGCACATAGACCAGTTCTTCAGGTTCGAGTCCGGCGAGGGCGAGGTCTACATCGACGGCGTAAAACACAAGGTAAAGGATGGAGACTGCGCAATCGTCCCTTCGGGCGCCCAGCACAACGTCGTGAACACCGGCAAAAAGGAGCTGAAGCTCTACACAATCTATTCCCCTCCGGAGCACATCGACAAGACCGTCCGCCACACAAAGAAGGACGCGGAGGCGATGCCCGAGGAATACGACGGCAAGCCGACTGAGTAGGCAGACGGAAATAAAATAAAAAATGAGGGTGCTCAGCCCTCAAGCTTTTCCAGGGACAGGCCCGCGACCAGGACGTTCACGAAAGCGAAGAGCGCCCAAGAGAAGACCATCAGCGGGGAGACCAGGAAGTTGCTGTAGTATGTCACGAACGCCGGGACGGCAACGAAGAGGCCGACCACGACGCCGAAGTCTGCTCCGCCCTTCCAGGATTTCCTTGTCCTGAGCCATAAATATGTCGCAAGGGCCCCGATCAGGAAGGGATAGAGGAAGATCAGGCTCATCAGGGGGTCGCCCCACGCCCTAAATGCCGTTGATGCGGCGTACTCCGCATGCAGAGCCGGGAAAACCACGTTCAGCAGCGCGTTCAGTATCTGGTTGACCACCAGCACGATAATGCCAACCACTATTGCCAACAGGTAGTTATTTTTCATTGGATCACGATAGTGCAACAATCATAAATTTATTAAATCCAACTAGTGCTCCGGAAGGTCATAAAAAAATAGAAATGCAGGGGACGAGATTCGAACTCGCGTAGGCACTAA
>CAILMQ010000043.1 GCA_903835385.1 uncultured Microcaldota archaeon
CCTCTCATCGCGGAACTCCTGGGGTTTGAGGACGAATGCGTCTTTGAGCGGCAGTTTCTCGCCTTCCAGTTCCCGGATAATCATGCGGACACCTCCAGTTCGGGTCTCGGTTCAGCCATATGGCATTCTCTCCATGAAAAGCTCGAGTTGCCGGCTGGTGATAGTTTTCGCATCCCGGGCGGAGTAGAAATGATTGTACCATTCCGCAGTCCATTCCACGCATTCCCCTATGCCCAGGAGCGGCTTCCAGCCCAGGCTTGCCCTGGCTTTCGCAGCATCAAGTTTCAGGATGGCAGTCTCGTGCTTCCCTTCCTCGCGCTTCACCAGATAGCTCCCTTTTCCAAGTGCTTTTACCGAGCGCTTGACGAGCTCTTCCACAGTTATAAAGTTCGCCTCGCCGGGGGCGAAATTCCAGGCTCCGACTGCGTCCCTGTCCCCTTCGTAGAGCTTTTTGGAAAGTAGCAGGTAGCCAAACAACGGGTCCAAGACGTGCTGCCATGGCCGTATGGAGGACGGGTTCCTGAGGATGACTTTTTCCTTCTTCTCGAACACCGCCCGCATTATGTCCGGAACAATCCTGTCTTTGGACCAGTCGCCTCCCCCCAGGACGTTTCCCGCCCGGGCAGAAGCTATGAAGGTTCCCAGTTTCCGGTTTTCAGTTTCCTGTTCCGGGTTGAAGAAGGAACGGATATAGCAGCGCGTGACGTGCTCGGCGCAAACCTTAGATGAACTGTAAGGGTCATAGCCGCCAAGCTCATCATTCTCCTTGTGCGGGGCCCCGCCTTTGTTCTCATACACCTTGTCCGTTGTGATGATGACGGATGCTTTTACACTGTTGTTTTTGCGGATGCATTCGAGCACATTCGCCGTGCCCATGACGTTTGTGGAGAACGTGAAGAGCGGGTCGTCATAGCTCGCCCGGACCAGTGGCTGCGCCGCCAGGTGGAGGACTATTTCAGGCTTTTCCTTCTCAAAAACGGTCGAGAGCTTCCCGTAATCGCGTATGTCTGCGATTGTGCTTTTGATGCTCTGCCCGAGCCCCAGGGCCGAATAAAGGTTCGGTTCCGTGTCCGGGGCGAGCGAATAGCCGCTGACTTCCGCGCCCAGCTTCAGGAGGGTGAAGGATAGCCATGAGCCCTTGAAGCCGGTATGCCCGGTTACCAGCACCCTCTTGCCCTTGAAGAATTTTGCAAGCGAAGAGGCTGTCATTTCCATACCTTCCACGGTGCGTTTCCCGAGGCCCAGAGTTCTTCAAGCTCCCTCTTGTCGCGCAGCGTGTCCATAGGTTTCCAGAAACCGGCGTGCTTATAGGCCATCAGCTTTCCGTCTTTTGACAGGTTCATGAGCGGCTCTTGTTCCCATACCGAATCATCCCCTTCGATATAACGGAAAATTTCCGGCTCAAGCACGAAAAAGCCGCCGTTTATCCAGGCGCCGTCGCCTTTCGGCTTTTCCAAAAACTCCTTGACCCGGTCGTTTTAGATTTACATCATACCGAACCTTCCGGGCGGCTGGACCGCGGTCACAGTGGCGGATTTGCCGTATTTCTTGTGGAATTCGAGCAGTTTGGAGATGTTTATGTCCGACAAGCCGTCCCCGTAGGTCATCATGAAGGTGCCGTCCACGTACTGGCTGATGCGTTTCAACCGCCCTCCTACCTGGGTTTTTTCCCCTGTGTCCACGAGCGTGATTGTCCAGTCGTCTGTCCTAGTATCGTGTATCTTCATCTTGTTGCTTTTGAGCTCTATAGTGACGTCCGAGTTGTGCAGGAAATAATTCGCGAACCATTCCTTTATCATGTAGCCCTTGTATCCGAGGCATACGACGAAATCCCTAATGCCGTAGTGCGAGTATGATTTCATGATGTGCCACAGGATGGGCTTGTCGCCGATTTCAACCATGGGCTTGGGCTTTACCACGGTCTCTTCGCTGAGGCGGGTGCCCAGGCCGCCCGCAAGTATTACCGCTTTCATAAGAATGCTTTGGTAAGCAACTGATTAAAATATTCCGTCATGAGCGGATACGAACCTGCGCCTACCGGCTTTGCTCATTTCGGAAGGTCCTTGCACTGGTTTTCATACAGCACGGTCGAATGGTCCACGAAACCGAGCTTGGCGAACAGGAACGGCTTCATTTCAATAAGTGTTTTCTGTTCCTTGAGGCAATCGGGCTCGCCAAAGCCTTTCATGGCCACGACGTACCTGCATGTGTTGTAGGTATATTCACTCGGAGGGACCATCTCGTTCTGGAAGTAGTTGACCTTGTCCCTGAGCATATAGAAGTATTCAAAAGAATAGCACGTGCCTTCAGGCAGGCTCGCGTTGATTTTGACGATGTCGCTTGGATTCCCGATGGACAACGCTTCCTGGCCCAGGGCTATGGAATTGAAAATAAGGTTCAGGGCGATTATTGCGACTAGGTATCCACGTATCTCTTGCGACTCAAAATTTTTCATTATAGAATAAAGCAAAAACGGTACTGCCATTATCGCATACTTGGAGCTGGAACCCATTGGGACAGTTGCGATGAAGATGAAAAGCCCGAAAAAGAACTCGAACCCAGGGCTTTTCTTGGACTGGAACGCCTTAGCGCCGAAGAAAAGGCTCGGCAAAATCATGGGAAAGAACTTGAACAGGCCGAACAGCGTGGGAAGGTATTCTTTTTTCACGCCTGATGAGAGCGCGCTGTGAAGAATCTGTGTCAGCGCGCCCGAGGGGTCCAGGCTCACGAAGTAAAGATACGGCAGGAGGAAGACGCCGCAGGAGAGCAGCATGACTGGCAGGGTCTTGCTTTTGTATGCTTTCACAGCCGCATAGATGACGAGCAGCGCTGCGGCGAAGTGCGTGCTAATGGCCATGGCGCACAGCAGGCCCAGCAGCAGCGGCGAAGTGGTCACCAGCATTCCGATTGCAATCGCTCCCATCAGCGCTTCGGGTCGGTTGGTTATCGCGGTATAGATGAATCCCGGCGATAGTATCGCGGCTATGAGCAGGAGCTTGCTGACCTCGCCGGACGGCTTGAGCTTCATCAGGAATTCCAGTAGCAGCCATAAGCCGAGAAGGGAGAGTATGACGGGCAGCAAGGTGGGGATAATCAAACGCAATGTGGGATCGGTCGGATCTAAAATGCGATAGACCAGGCTTTGCAGGAAAAACCAGAGTGGCGGCATCCAGTAGGTGTTTGAACCGAAACCTGTCAGGTCCGGCCTCAGGCTATTGGTTAGCACTCCAAACTTCGCGAGGTTATACGCGGGTGCGAAGAAGAAGCTCGTATCCATGATGATGTCCCGCGGCTTGGATATGTAGATGTAGGATATGGCTGCGAATTGTGCCAGGAGCAGCAGGAGCGCAAAACCGACTACGCGCCTGTTTTTTGAGATTTTATCAAGCAGCGAGGCGGCACCGGAGAGATATTTATCCAAATCGTACACGCTTTACCTTAGCTGTCATTCGCCCTATAAATTTATCGTAGCCGGGGTCAGGAGGCTTCCGCCGCCCTCTCCTCCACCCCGTTGATGTCGTCCAGTATTCCCGCGATGCTCTCCCTGTGGATGTAGTCCAGTATCGTGCGGATGCCGCCGACTGCGTCAACAACAATCATCAGGGCGCGGGTGAGGAGCGCGAAGGGAACGCCTATGCCCACCGGAACCCCGAACAGCACGAGCAGGCCTGCGAACGCGGCTTCCGAAGTGCCGGTTCCTGCGAGCGTCGGGATGGGGATGAACTGTATCAGCGTGATTGAGGGGTGTATCAGGAGGAACAGGCCCAGCTCGACAAGCGGGTCCGGGCTCAGGGATATGCCCAATGATTTGGCAAGGCAGA
>CAILMQ010000044.1 GCA_903835385.1 uncultured Microcaldota archaeon
GTATGCCGCGTGTAGCCCAAGGGTTTCGGACCATACTGACCTACCGTCGCCCACTCCTTCCTCCCATTCAGCACGGGCAGTCCCTCTAGAGTACACCTCCTCCGGAGAGGAAGTTAGTAACTAAAGGCATGGGTCTCGCTCGTTGCCAGACTTAACTGGACAGTTTGTGCCGCGCCACTCCCCCGAAGGGGCTGTTGCGCGCTCACACCACGAGCTGACGATGGCCATGCAATACCTCTCGGCTTGTCAGGCAAGATCTTTGGTCTGGCCTTCATTCTGCCGTCGCCCTTGGTGATATTTCCGGCGTTGTATCCAATTAAACCGTAGCATCCACGGCTTGTGGTGCTCCCCCGCCAATTCCTTTAAGTTTCAGTCTTGCGACCGTACTCCCCAGGTGGCAGGCTTAATGGCTTCCCTGCGGCACTGGGACAGCTCGTAGCCGTCCCAACACCTAGCCTGCATCGTTTACAGCTGGGACTACCGGGGTATCTAATCCCGTTCGCTCCCCCAGCTTTCGTCCCTCACTGTCGGACATGTTTTGGTTCGGCGCCTTCGCCACTGGTGGTCCTTCCAGGCTCAACAGATTTTACCCCTACCCCGGAAGTACCCCGAACCTCCCCCATTCCCGAGACTGAAAGTATCTACTGCACGCGTTGGAGTTAGGCCCCAACATTTCACAGTAGACTTTTCAATCCAGCTACGGACGCTCTAGGCCCAATATTCGTGGGTACCACTTGAGGCGCTGGTGTTACCGCGGCGGCTGCCACCAGTCATAGGCCACTTCCCACGACCGTATTAGCCGTAAGTTGTGGGCAGTGTTTGCCCACACCCTTATTCTCGGAGCTATTTACACTCCGCAAAAGACGATAACTAAGTTATCGCCACTCAGAGTCCCCCCGTCACGCTTGCGCGCATTGCGGAGGTTTCGCACCTGCTGCACCCCGTAGGGCTAGGGTCCTTGTCTCAGTACCCTTCTGGGGGCCACCACTCCCATGGCCCCTACTGATTATCGGCTTGGTGGGCCGTTACCTCACCAACTACCTAATCAGCCGCAGTCTCATCCTAGGGCGGACTGGTTCCAATTCACCAGCCGTTTCGGTGATGGGGCCTTCCAGTTCCCATCGCCTATCTGGAATTAGCCTCAGTTTCCCGAGGTTATTCCCGTCCCCAGGGCAGATTGACTACGTGTTACTCAGCCGTACGCCGCCCACCCAAGTGAGTGAGCTAACTTGCATGGTTTAGTCGAACTCTGATAGCAGTACCCTCCAGCAGGATCAACTGGAGTTAAAAGAGATGAACTCTCCTAACCAATTGTCCCGCGTTACGAAATTTGGGAGCAATTCCTATTGGAATTGTTCAGGTATAACTATACATGGATCATTTCTCTTGAAGCGTGAGTCAAATCTAAAAGTAATAGATTTCCACGACGCCTTCTCAGGAGCAAAAACGCCTCTGAAAAAGCGGTAAACTATGTATATGAGGATGGGTCTTTATAAAGGTTACGCCGACTTTTGCGATTTTTTGCCGCAGATGGCAAGCCTAACTGCAAAATGCAAAAGCAAAACGCACTCCTTGCATCGCGGGCCGCGGCAAACGATTATTTTTTTCCGCGAAGCGATTCGGGAGTCCGGGCCGCCACATATATTATATAGCGGGCGAACGTAGCCAAACGGATATGAAGAGCAATATGAACATTTTTAAAATCTCGTAACTATAAAGGAAGCTACAAATTTTCTCTATCTACCGATGAGAAAAGATTTTGAGGTGGAAAAATGGTCAGCTACATAGATTTGGAGACACCGGCAGAACTGGTTCCGCAGATCCTCGAGATGCTTTCGGTCGCGAAGGACGGCGGGAAGATAAAGAAGGGAGTGAACGAGACCACGAAGTCCATCGAGCGCAAGATGGCGAAGCTTGTCGTCGTGGCGAGCGACGTGACGCCGGAGGAAATCGTGATTCACATCCCGATGCTATGCAAGGAGAACAGCATCTGCTACGCTTTCGTTCCGACCAAGAAGGAATTGGGAGTCGCCGTGGGCGTGCCGGTGGGCACGAGCGCGGTGGCGGTGGAGAACCCCGGAGGCGCGAGCGAGAAGCTTGCGGACATCCTGAAGAAGATGCCGAAGCCGGTCGCCGCGGTTGCCAGGGCCGAGCCTGCGAAGGAGGCTCCGAAAAAGGAAGCTCCCCACAAGAAGGAAGAGCATAAGAAGGAACACAAGAAAGAGGAACCGAAGAAGAAAGAGTGATACGAATGGCAGCGCCAACTGGCAAGGAGCAGCCCAAGGATCCTGAGAAAGCGGCGGAAAAGCCGGCTGAGAAGCCGGTTGAGAGGCCGAAGAGGGACCTTGAGGGCCACCCTGCCGAAATTGTGGAGATAAGGACGAAGACGGGCGTGTACGGCGAGATTTACCAGGTGCTTTGCAAGGTTCTCGAAGGCCCGGATGCCGGCAGGGTAATCCTCCGGAACGTCAAGGGACCGGTGCGCGACGGAATGATTATCGTGCTTCTGGACACGGATCGCGAGGCCAAGGAGATAAAGGCGAGGTGAATTCATGCCGAACTGCTCATTTTGTGACAATCCGCTCGCAAAAGGCACCGGATTGATGTACGTGAAGAAGGACGGCACGCTGTTCTACTTCTGCTCTTCCAAATGCAGGAAGAACACCCTGAAGCTCAAGAGGGAGGGCAGGAGGCAGAAGTGGACCATTGCGTCGCGCAAGTTCAAGGCCGGCGAGATAAAAAGGGGAGCCAAGAACAAGAAGGAAGCCGGAAAGTGATGCAATGGCCCAGGAGAGGAGTCTGCTTCTCATAAAGCCGGATGCTATACAGCGCGGCCTGGTCGGGAACATAATCGCCAGGTTCGAAAAAAAGGGCTTCAAGATAGTTGGCATGAGGATGCTCCAGATGACGAAGGAGCTGTCAAAGGAGCACTATGCGCACCTGGTGGGCAAGCCGTTTTATCCGGACCTGGAAAGGTTCGTGACCGAGCACCCGCTGGTGGCGGTCGTGGTGGAGGGCAAGGAGGCGGTGGAGGTCGTGCGGCTCATTGTGGGCCCCACAAATGCGTCCAAGGCCCCGGGCGGAACCGTGCGCGGGGACCTTTCCAACAGCACCTCCAGGAACGTGATACACGCCTCGGACTCCAAGGAGACGGCGGAGAAGGAGATAAGGCGCTTCTTCAAGCCGCATGAATTATTCGATTACAAGTTCGCCAACGCGCACTATAGGTACGCGGCGGACGAGTAAAGGGGTTGATTTGATGAGCAAGAAACTATATGTGGGAAATCTTCCGTTCAGCGTCACGCAGGACCAGCTGAAGGAGATGTTCTCCTCTTACGGGGAGATAACGGAAGCGACGCTTGTCATTGACAAGTACTCCAGCAGGTCAAGGGGCTTCGGCTTCGTGACGCTGGCGGACGATGCAGCTGCGGACAAGGCGATCGCCGAGATGAACGGCAAGGTCGTCGAGGACAGGCCGCTCAAGGTCAGCGAGGCAAAGCCCATGGAGGAGCGCGGTGAGCGCAGGGGCGGAGGAGGAGGCCAGGGCGGAGGCTACGGTGGCGGCGGAGGAAGGCGCAGCGGTGGGGGCGGCGGCTTCGGAAGAAGGGACGACTGGTAAAGAGCGTAACTTCTTTTTTTTCTGATTTTTCCTTTTAATCAGCCATTCCCATCTCGAATGGATTTCATCTTCTTGCGAGCTTGCTCGCGGGTATCAGCGCGGCATTGTCAGGGCCGACGCATCTCTTGAACCGGTTCCCGTCCCTTATGTGGTGCGTTGCGCCCACGCAGCTCATGCAGGTGAGCTTTTTGCCGGCCCTCATGCGTTCTATTCTTTTCATGAATGCAACTGTATCCTCCTTTATCCGTCCGTAAGATTCTCCGATGCTCGATATCACCCCGAAATGTGACTGGTCTACGCAGCACCCGGGGCCGAGGGAACCTCCGGGGGACAGGGTCAGGCCGATCTGCACCGGGAACCTCTCCATGGCTAGTAACTCGTCTTTCCCAATCCCAGCCGGCAGGCGGATGCCAGGGAAAGCCAGGCACTGACTGAATTCTATCGGGGCTGGGGCGTCGGGGGAATATCTCCGGGCCCGTGCTCCCGCCCTTCCACGCAGGTCGACCTTGCTTCTTATGAAGGGCTCAAGCGAGAACATCCTGATTTCATCGGGATTCAATCGCGGGAACAGCCCGTCACAGAGAGGCATGACTATCTCCGACACGGACTGTTCGGGCTCGAGGAAGGAGTTGAACCACAACCAGAACCCGTTCTCAAGTACGAACCGGACGGTGTCCAATTGCACTTTCCTCGCGGCTTCAGCCTTGCCCATGCCCCTGAAATGCGGATAGTCGCTCAGGCTTACGGCGAACATGACGCGCTGTTTCCATTCGTCCTTCATCCCTGAGAGGACCTCCGCGGCGCCTGCTTCCAGCGGGTCCGCGAAGTTTATCCCGGATGTCACGATACGAACGCGCTTCATGTCCGGGAACTTCTCCAGGAGATATCCGACCGCGTGGCCCAGGTTCAATCTGCTCCCTTCATGGATGTCCGTCCACCTGAAGGGCTCGCCGTAGGCGAAACCCACGCCGTCGGCGGACGGGGGCAGAATCTCGAATCCCCGCACTATCACATCGAATCTTATGTTGGCCAGGCGCTCTGCAGCCATGTTGGAGCAGTGCCCGCATCCCCTGTTGCAGGCCGCCGTCTCTATGTACGCGATGGCCGGCTGGTAATCCGCTTTGGCTGCCCTCTTATTCTCGGGTAGGCCGACCACGGCCCATGACGAGTTCGACCCGTTGAGGATATTGCGCCCGCATTCAATCACGATCCTGGCCAGTTCGGGCGGAATCCTTGCGAACCACTTCCTTGCCGCTTCGGTTACCACTGCTTTGTCGTCTTTGAGCATGGATTGCAGACGGTTCGTCCTGCTGTAGGTGCCGCCCGACAGGTGGACCACCGCCGGGTTCGCCTCCAGCACGGCTGCGAGCAATTCGGTTATCTCCTTTCTCGCTTTCCGCCCGACGCCGATTTGGAACAGGACTTTCCCGGCAGGGATGGTAGAAAGCGGCTCGTAGACCTGCCCGAGGTCCCTGGTCTGGAATTCCCCCATGCAGTATGCGAACGCGAGGATCCTGTTCCTTTCCCGGTCATCCATAAGGTTACAGTGTGCGAAAAACAGTTATTAAGCATATCCATTCAATAAAAACCACGTGCCTACGGATAGCATCTGTTTATTGTGCGGGGAAACGGAATCGCGTCGCGGATGTGCTCCAAATTGAGCACCCACTTGCACAGCCGCTCTATGCCGAGCCCGTAGCCTGAGTGCGGCACGCTCCCGTACCTTCTCAGGTCAAGATACCACTGATAGTCCTTGGGCTCCAGCTTCTGCTCCTTCATCCTTGCGACCAGCTCGTCGTACTGCCAGATACGCTCCGAGCCGCCGATTATCTCGCCATGGCCGACCGGCGCGAGCAGGTCGTTGTTAAGCACGAACTCCGGATTCTGGGGGTCCTCCTTCATGTAGAACGCCTTTATCTCCTTTGGGAACCTGGTGACGAACAGCGGCGTTTCCGCGCCCTTTGTGAGCAGCGCCTCCTCGTCGGCGCCGAAATCCTGGCCGAATTCCATCTTTCCGCCCAGCCCGTTCACCTCCTCCACGGCCACCTCGTATTCCATGCGCTCGAACGGCTTCACGATGGTGGCGCGCAGGTCTTCCGGCTCCCGGCCGCAGGCCTTGAGCAGGTCCGGCTTTTCTTCGACCATTTTCTTCACGACGTATTTGACCATTGATTCCTGCAGGTCCATGTTCATCTTGTAGTCGTAGAACGCCATTTCCGGCTCCAAGTGCCAGTATTCCGCCAGGTGGCGGATGGTGCGGCTTTTTTCCGCGCGGAAGGACGGGGCGAGCACGTACACCTTGCCCAGCGAGAAAACGAAGACCTCGGCGTACATCTGTGAGCTCTGGGTGAGGTAGGCCTTTTCGCCGAAATAGTCCACCTCGAACAGCGTGGAACCGCCCTCGCATCCGGAGCGGGTGATTATTGGCGGTGCCATCTCATAGAACCCGTCCTCCTCGAAAAATTCGCGCAGATAGTTCACGATGTGGTGGCGCGCCTTCATGATATTGGTCATCTTCTGGGAGCGCATCCACAGGTGCCGAACATCCAGCAGGAACTCTTCGGAAAGGTCCTTGGCTATGGGGAACGGCTCGCCCCTGGATATGGTGGTGAAATCGCTCGCCTGGATTTCATATCCTCCTGGCGCGCGCTCGTCTTTGGCGACTTTGCCCCTCACGGTGAAGGAGCTTTCGACGTAAGAGTCGGACGCGTCCTTCCAGCTCTTGGAATCCACCTTGTCCTTCTTGACGGTGATTTGCATTATCCCTGTCGGGTCGCGCATCACCGCGAAGACCATGCTGCCGCTGGTGCGCGTCCTGTGCATCCATCCCCTGAGGGCGACCTCTTTGCCCTCCAGCTTCTCCGCCAGTATGCTGCCTATGTTGGTTATCATGCGCTCATCCCGTTTTTGGCTTTCGTTGGGAATGGATATAAAGGATTGGAATGGCCAGGGTGCGCCATGCAATCGCATTATAGCCCATTAAAAATATTTGCGAGGCAATATCCCCTGATACTAGCAGGTGAACCTACGTTATGCAGGACCATTCGCAGGAAGAGCCGGACCCGGCGGGCAAAAAGCTGGCAACGTCCACTTCACTCAAGGAACGCTACCTGGCGGAGATAGGCGAAAAGGACGATGGGAAGACCGTCACAGTGGCCGGCTGGGTGCACGCCTTCAGGGAGATGGGCGCGCTGGCCTTCGCCATCCTGCGGGACGGAAGCGGAAAAATCCAGGTCAAGATACCATTCAAGCTGGAAGAAAGGCTCGAGCGGGAATCCGCCATACAGGTGAGGGGCAAAATAAAGAAGGATTCCAGGGCCCCGAACGGCATAGAACTGGAAGCCGAAAGCATAACCGTCCTGGGCAAGGTCTATCAAACCCCGGCGTTCTATCCGGACCAGAAGAACGAGCCGGGGCTCAACGTCCGGCTGGACAACCGCTCGCTGGATTTCAGGCGCGAGAAGACGAGAGCGGTGTTCAACATCCGCGCTTCGCTGGAAACGGGCTTCAGGGAGGCGCTGCTCCGGCTCGGATTCGAGGAGATTAACCCGGCGTGCATCGTCCCCACGGCGACCGAGGGGGGCGCCCAGCTCTTCAAGCTGGATTATTTCGACAAGCCGGCGTTCCTCGGGCAGAGCCCCCAGTTCTACAAGCAACTGGCGGTCATAGGGGGCATGGAAAGGGTTTTCATGACCACGCCGGTCTTCAGGGCCGAGAAGCACGAGGGTCCGTTCCACATAAACGAGATACACCAGATGGACATAGAGATGGCCTTCGCGACCAACGACGACGCGATAGCAATCCTCTCCCGGGTGTTCACCAGCATGCTCGCCCGCCTTAAGGAAAAGAACGGGGCGGATTTCAGGGTCCTGGGCAAGGAGTTCGTACTGCCTGCACAGATTCCAGTGCGCACCTACACCGAGCTTGTTGAGATGCTCTCGGCTTCGGGGGACAAGATACGCTTCGGCCATGATTTCTCCAAGGAGCAGGAGGCCAAGATGTGCGAGCTGGTGAAAAGCGAGGCGCTCATAGTCAAGGATTACCCGACTTCGGTGAGGGCGTTCTATTCCATGCCCTATGAGGACAACCCGAAGCTCTGCAAGTCCTACGACATTATATACCGCGGCATGGAAATCTGTTCCGGAGCGCAGCGCATACACACGCCGGACCTGCTGGAGAAGCAGATAGCGGCCCGCGGCATGAACCCCGCATACTTCAAATCCTATACCGATGCGTTCCGCCTCGGCGCTCCGCCGCACGCCGGCTGGAGCATAGGGCTGGACCGGCTCACCATGGCGGTGTGCGGGCTTGAAAATGTCCGGGAGGCCATAATGTTCCCCAGAGACAAGCATAGGATGAGCCCTTAAGAGGAAATCCAAATGAAAATAGACAAGGGCCTGGTCAAGAAAATGGCTGAACTTTCCAGGGTGAGGCTCAGCGAAGCCGAGGTCTCCAGGCTGGAGGCCGAGTTCTCCGGGATTTTCGACTATTTCTCAAGCATAAGCGAACTTGGCTCAGGAGGCGAGCCACTGTTCTACGTGGCCGGAGGCTCGGGAAAAAGGAGAGAGGACAGCCCGGCGAAGGGCGGCAAGGAAGCCGACGGCATCGTGGCACAGTTCAGCCGCAAGGAAGGGCGGCTGCTGGTGGCGCCGAAATCCATGGACTGATGGCATGGACACCCACACGCAGCGCATCTCCGGCCTCCTGGAAAAAATCAGGATGGAAAACGAAAAGGTAGGGGCGTTCATAGAGATATATGGGGAAGAAGCTCTGGCAAAGGCAAACGCGCTCGACGCGAAAGCAACTTCTGGAAAAAAACCCGGGCGGCTCGCCGGAAAAATCATTGCGATAAAGAATAACATAGCATACAGGGGGAAGCGGCTCACCTGCGGCTCCAAAATGCTCGCCAATTACCTGGCGCCCTATGACGCGGCGGTTGTGGAGCGCGTGGAAGCCGAAGACGGGATAATCATAGGAAGCACGAACCTCGACGAGTTCGCCTGCGGCAGCGACACCACCAGCAGCGCCATAATGCGCACGAGGAACCCGCTGGATTTGGATTGCGTCCCCGGAGGGAGCAGCGGCGGAAGCGCGGCTTCGGTGGCTGCCGGGTTCGCGGACATGGCGCTCGGCTCGGACACCGGAGGCTCCATAAGATGCCCGGCCGCGTTCTGCGGCGTGGTGGGCATGAAGCCGACCTACGGGCTCGTTTCCAGGTACGGCCTGGCTGACATGGCCATGAGCCTGGACCAGATTGGCCCGCTCGCCAAGTGCGTCGCCGATGTGAAACTCATTCTTTCCGTCATCGGGGGCAGCGACGAAAGGGACCAGACCACCGCATCCTCTCCGAAAAGCGTTGACCTGGGATTCGAAGGCAAGCCGTCCATAGCCGTTGCCAGGGAGTTCCTGGAGGGCGCGGACGAGCGGATTGCAGGCTGTTTCCATTCCCTTGTTGGAAAGCTGAAGGACGACGGATACGTCATTTCGGAAATATCCATACCCGAGCTCAGGCACGCCATTCCCATTTATTACCTGACGGTGTTCGCCGAATTTTCCAGCGCTATGCAGAAATACGACGGGCTCAGGTACGGGAAAATGGACCGGGAGCTGGACAGCCTGGTGGAAGGCGTGAGCGAGCTGCGCGGCGACAAGTTCGGGCTGGAAGTGAAGCGGAGGATACTTCTCGGCACATTCATCACCACCAAGGAGTACCAAGACGCCTGGTACGGGAAGACGCTCAAGGCCAGGGCGGTGCTGAAGAATGCGATGGAGAGCGCCCTGTCGAAGCACGGCCTGCTGCTGGGCCCGACCATGGGCGTGCTGCCATGGAAAATCGGGGAGAAGATGACAAACCCGCTGGAGATGTACCTGACGGACATGCTCACGGTGCCGGCGAACCTCGCGGGCATTCCGGCGGGCAGCGTGCCCTTCGGCAAGGCCGGCAGGTTCAGGCCCGGCATGCAGGTGCTGGGAAGCAGGTTCTCGGACGCCAAGGTCCTTGCGCTCATGGAAGAGATTGAAAGGTTGGACAGATGAATGTGATGATAGGGCTGGAGATACACGTCCAGCTCAACACGGATGCCAAGCTGTTCTGCAAATGCCAGACCGATTATGGCCACGCCCAGCCCAACACCAACGTCTGCCCCATATGCTCGGGCCAGCCCGGGGGCAAGCCCATGGCTGCCAACGGGAAGGCCATAAGGAACGCGCTCAGGATAGCCGCCATGCTCGGCGCGAAACCGGAGCTGGAGGCGCCGGTGTTCGTGCAGAGGAAGCATTATTTTTATCCGGACCTGCCGTCCGGCTACCAGCGGACCTCCAGGCCCCTGGCAAGGAACGGGAAGTTCAACGGCATGGGAATCTGGGAGGTGCATTTCGAGGAGGACCCGGGCAGGTACGAGCTTAAGGAGGGGCTCGTGGACTACAACCGGAGCGGCATCCCGCTCGCCGAAATAGTCACTGCGCCGGACATGAAGAGCCCCCAGGACGCCAGGGATTTCCTCAACAAGCTGGAGCACTACCTCCGCTACTTCGACGCCATCAAGGACGAGGTGGGGGCCATGCGGGTGGACTCCAACGTGAGCATAGGGGGCGGGTCCAGGGTGGAAGTCAAGAACATCAACTCCTTCTCCAATGTCTACGACGCGCTGTCCTTCGAGATAAAACGGCAGCTGACCCAGGTACAGCAGGGAATGATTGTGATCCAGGAGACCAGGCACTTCGACGAGAACAGCGGAATCACCAAAAGGATGAGGAAGAAGGAGACCGCGGACGACTACCGCTATGTTCCCGACCCCGACATCACCCCGATACTCATAACCAAGGAGGAATGGCTTGACGCGGCTAAGGACGTAGCCGAGCTGCCGGACACGAGGGCGGAACGGTTGGCCAA
>CAILMQ010000045.1 GCA_903835385.1 uncultured Microcaldota archaeon
AGCACTATCAACCCCAGATAGGGCCCGTAGCTCAGCTTGGATAGAGCGACGCTCTCCTACTTTTGGAAAAGGCAACACCCTGTTTTGGGCGCCTTTTCCTAAAAGGCGCAAGGCGAAGGTCACGAGTTCAAATCTCGTCGGGCCCGTTATGAAATTCATGCTAGCACTATTGCTGGCATTCATCCTAATCTGCGGTTGTGCCAGTCAGCAGAAGGTCGAACTGCCTTCTCGGGCGAGCGCGATACCTCCGGACGCTGTGAAGATGACCCCGGCAATGGATAAATACCCGCCCCAGCTGCACTCATCCGAATGGAACGAGCCAGTGCCGCTTGAGGGACCGGTGAACACCGCCGGAGGAGAGGATTCGCCATTCATACCGGCAGGCAGTGACGAGCTCTATTTCTTCTTCACCCCCGACGTAAGCGTTCCTGCGGAGAAGCAGATACTTGACAATGTGACCGGCATATACGTGTCAAGGAAAACCCGCGCGGGATGGAGCGAGCCCGAGAGGGTGGTGCTCCAGGACCCTGGCAAGCTGGCAGGCGACGGCTGCGAATTCGTCCAGGGGAACACCATGTGGTTCTGCTCTGTCAGGGAAGGATACACCGGAGTGCACTGGTTCACCGCAGAATACAGGAACGGCACGTGGACCGGCTGGAAGAACGCTGATTTCAAGCCGGAATATGAAGTCGGGGAGCTGCATTTCTCATCCGACGGGAACCAGGTGTATTTCCACTCGCCAAGAACCGGCGGAAAGGGCGGCCTGGACATCTGGATGAGCCAGAGAATCAATGGCGAATGGCAACCGCCCGAGAATATCGCCGCGGTCAATTCAGTGGATAACGAAGGCTGGCCCTATCTCACCCCGGACGGGAACGAACTATGGTTCACCCGCTTCTATCAGGGGACCCCGGCAATATTCCGGTCAAAAAAGGCATCTGACGGGAGCTGGGCCGAGCCGGAGCTCATAATATCCCAGTTCGCAGGCGAGCCCACCCTTGACGCCGCAGGAAACATCTATTTCGTCCACCACTTCTACGAGAACGGGAAGATGGTAGAGGCTGACATCTACGTGGCCTACAGGAAATGACTTTCACCACCCTTTAAAAACACAATTAGACACAATAATAACGGGTGGGTACATGGTCATAGCCCTAGGCAAAGGGCGGGTGGAAGAGAAGCTTGCGGAGCACATGTCCGGAGCCGGTTTCCGGCAGGCCCGCAAGGACGTGCTGTACGAACACCCCATGGGTCGTTTCCTCTGCCGCGAGAACGAGATGCTGTTCAACCGGGGCCTTGGCAGCAAAATCTCCAATTTCTGCGTGCTGGCCAAGACCGAGCAGGACGGCTCCCTCACCGTCCAGTACTACAATCCTGACCCTGCCGGGCTGAAACTGGGCCCCTATTCCATTCACAGGCGCATCAGGCTTCCATCGACAGCGTCGGATTCCGACGTCGCAGCCGCAGTCCTGCGCATACTCAAGGACAGCATCAAGAAGAAGGAAAACTCGTTTTTCCTGAA
>CAILMQ010000046.1 GCA_903835385.1 uncultured Microcaldota archaeon
CGGATTCAGGGTTCAGGGTTGCAATCTTGTCATAATAAGACAAATCCTTGAAAAATTTAAATCCGTCTTCAGTTAAAATTTCTGTCTCTTCGTCGTAACAATTGAAATAACGGAGCGAAACCGTGCTTATGCGCTCCTTCCTGGCGTATTCCTCCATGAGCAGCTCCCCCATGCGCTTGGAATCGCCGTATGGCGAAATCGGCTTGAGGTCCTTGGCCTCGTCCAGCGGCGGCATGGCATTGCCGTACACCGCGGCGGAAGAGGCGAAAACCACGCGCTTCACGCCGGCCTTCACCGCTGCGTTCAGCAGCAGCTTGGTGCCCCTGATGTTGGTCTCCCATGTCTCCTTCGGATGCTCCATGGAGCGCGCGACCGAAACCTGGGCGGCCTCGTGGAAGATGGCGTCCATCCCTTTCACGGATTTATCCAGCGTGGCCTTGTCAGTGATGCTCCCTTTGATGAATTCTATTCCGTGCTCCGGGAGATTGCCCAGGCTGCCCGTGCTGAGGTCGTCCAGCACGCGCACCTCGTGCTTCCCTGCGAGCAGTTCCTCGACGATGTGCGAGCCTATGAATCCTGCCCCTCCGGTTACCAGTGTTTTCATGGAGATTCCTACCGGTATTTATTGTGTATTCTTTTTAACTGATGGAGATGGTGACGGAATGGACAAAACACCGGAAATCATAATCCTGAGGCTCGGGCACCGCCTTCCCCGCGACGAGCGCATGAGCACGCATGTGGCTCTCGTTGCGCGCGCCTTCGGAGCCAGGCGCATGGTGTACTCCGGGCAGCATGACTCGGGGCTCGAAGAAAGCGTCGCGCGGCTCGTGGGGAACTGGGGCGGGAATTTCACGGTCACTTACGAGAAGAATTTCCGCAAGGTGATTAAGGAGCACAAGGCGAGCGGCTACGTTGTCTGCCATCTCACCATGTACGGCATGCCGCTGGTGCAAAAGCTTGAGGGCATCAGAAAGGCGGAGCGGCTCCTGGTCGTGGTGGGAAGCGAGGCAGTGCCCGGCGAGGTGTACCAACTGGCGGATTTCAACGTCTCGGTGACAGGCCAGCCTCATTCCGAGGTCGCTGCGCTCGCAATCACGCTGGACAGGCTGATGGAGGGAAGGGAACTGGAGGCGCGGGAGTTTGGCGGAAAAATAAGAATCGCACCGAGCGAGCGGGGCAAGAAGGTCAAAAGAACGGGATAATGTTTTATAAATCTGAATGTGGTTAGGTTACGAGGTGCTTCTATGGCTGAATGGAAAGGCGTCAGATTCTACAGGACCGAAGCGGAGAGCATGAAGGACGAGCCGTTCACATCAATCGTGGTTGACATTAAGGTGAACGGCGTCCGCAGGAGAAGCAAGGACGAGCTCGAGATAGATTTCGATTACAACGTGGATTATAAGGAAGACGTGGCCAAGCTGCTGCTCAGGGGCAGGGTCACCATGTCCGGCAAGGAAAAGGAGCTGGACAAGTACGTTGAGAGCTGGAGAAGCGGGAAGAAGCTGCCCAAGGAGCTCGGAGCGCCGCTTGCCAGCATAATAAACTTCTCATCCGAAGTGAACGGCGTCCTGGTGGCCAGGGCGCTCAACATGCCTGCGCCAATCATACCGCCGAACATAAAGTTCGGAAAATAAATATTGGAAATTTTTTCACCAGGGGCTAATAGAATGTTCCCTGGAGCGAGAACATTACATTGACAAAGAGCTGTTCCCAGCCGCTTTCCTTGGTCACCTGCTTGCCGAGCGCGCTGGAGATGTTCCAGGTCACGTCCCTGAACACCCACTTCGCGAGCCTCGTGTTGTAGCTCATGAGCAAGGTTGCCGCCTGCTGCTCGAATTGCTTGTTCTCCCAGTACTGGTAGCCGATGGTGCCGCGGAAATCGTCATAGAAAGACGTGCGGAGCGCGCCGAGCTGGAGGTTGTATTGCCTGCCCCAGAGGTCGTCCTTTGCCTGCTCGATGCCGGATACCGCGGCTATGGCGGACCATGTCCTGCCGGTGTCTTTGGGAGGAGTGAGCCTGAGCCTGCTTCCGAGCATCCATTCGCCGGATTTCACCAGCGTCTCGCCCTTTATGATCGCTCCGGTCGTGGAATCCGTGGTTTGCGTGGGCGTGATTTCCTTTCCTACCGAGCCGACCAGGAAGACCGTGGCAGGGTCCAGCCTTAGCCGCACCCCGCCCCATCCCGCGTACTTCACCAGGCCCTCCACATTGCCGGCGCCTCCGGCCGTGATGTCCAGGTGCTGGTAATGGAGCTTGAGCTCTCCTGCCCCGCCGCCGCCGGCGCTCCAGTAGGCGTCCAGCTCGCGCCGCGGCCCGCCGAGCTCCACGCCCGCGATTTTCACCTCGCGCTCGCCTGTGACAAAGAACCCGCTGCCTGCCCACGACTTAAATCCCCATAAGGGATTGTCGGGCCTGTATTCCACCCTGAGGAACCCTCCCTTGCCCGTGTCGCGGTCCGCCATCACGCCGCCCTTGACCTCCATGCCGAGCTGGTGCAGCACAAAGCGGCCTCCTGCGGAGAAGTCCTGCCATTTGCCCGCCTGGGCCAGGCCGGACACCACCGCCGCGTTTATCAGGTTCGGGTCCATGAGGTAGAAGCGGCCGGCGTAGGTGTTTCCGGAATTCGCCCCCATCAGGTACTGCGACTTCAGGAATCCGCCTCCTGCGTAGAACCTGTCCCCCAGGTAATCGAATATGGTCCCGGCCTCCCACCTGGACTGCTTGCCCGCGAACGCGTCCGCGCGGAACCTCTGCGACTGGAGCATGGTGAACTGGGCGTAATAGCCCCTTTCGGTTTCCGTGGTCTGCGTCCTTGTGTTGTAGACGTCCTTCTGGTTTATGTCGGAAACATAGAGCCTTCCGACGTAGTACGCCCGGTTCTCCGGGTCCATGTAGCCGATGCCGGCAGTGGCCCTGCCTCCGCGGGTGCGCTCGAGCAGGCCGTAGCCGCCCCATTTCTTCTTCTGGTAGGCTGCGCCATAGCCCTGCTCCGTAGTCTTGTCTCCGGCGAATATCACGCAGTGCTCGAGCTCGCCCTCGCCCGCCCTTCCCATCATGGGGTGCTCCCTGCCGTAAAGCCTGTAGGCGAGGTCCGCGTCCGCCGCGACGGTCTGCTGGTAAAGCTGGGCCGCGTCGGACGGAGTGTAGGTCTTGAGGTCCATGAGCACGAAGGAGCCGTTCTCCAGCCGCTTGAACACGTATGCCTGGTAGAGGTAATTCTCGTTGACGAGCCTGCCAAGGAGCTTCTTGGTGCCGCCCATCTGGTTGCCGGGTGCCGGATTCGCGGACCAGTCCGTGAATGCCGCGCCCACGACCTGGGACGGCTTGATGCCCTTGTCCTTGAGCGCCTGCTTCTCCGAGTCCGAAAGCCCGAGCATGTTCGCGATGTCGTCTTCGCTCTTGCCCGAGACCTGGGCGGGCGTGGCACCGGCCACGAACCGCTCCGTCTTGTCGGTTATGGAGTTCATGGTGTCCGTGCCCTGGGTCCCCTGGTATTCCCTGTTGAAATATACCGCGGTGTCCGCGCCGCCGGGCGCGATTGCGTTCACCGCGGTGGTTATCCTGGTGTACTTGTCATCCTCGTGCTTGACATAGACGTTTCCGCTCACCGCGTTCCTGCCTGCGCCGAAGAGCTCCCTTTGGACCGAGCCCGGCAGCAGCGTGCCCCTGAGCGCCCTGTCGCGTATTTCATCCGGGTCCGCCTGGGAGAGCATGTGCTCCACGTCCCTCCCTGCCTGGGCTTCGGTGTCGGACGTGACGCTTCCTATGGCAACCCCCGAGCCCATGGATACCTCGTATTCGTTCTCCTTCACCTTCTTGACGGCCACCCCGTCCAGTATCCTTCCCGCCAGCTCCTCCGCGCTCGCGCCCTCTTTCGGCTTTCCGGCGAAAATAGCGGCCCTCCTGAACTGGTCGGACGAGGCGTCGGCAAGCAGCCTGTCGGAAAGCACAGCCACCTGGCTTGCCTCGCTCATGAGATTGAACGTCTCGAGCGCCGATGCGAAAGCCTCCATGCCCCTGTCCTTGAGCCTGCCCCGCATCTCGCCCACGTTCTGGTCCGTGAAGCTCCTCCAGAAATCGTGCCTGAACTGCTCGGACGCCGGGTCGCCGGATGCGGTTGTGAAGCTGAAGAGCGCGGTGGTGCCTATGCGCACCTCCACGGTATAGGACTGCATGGGCTTGCCTCCCCTGGTGACCTGCTCTATGTACAGCGAGTCCACTGCCCCGAGTATGTCCCTCACCACCTGGGACTGCAGCGCCGACAGCCTTGCCGTCGAAAGTTTCGCGGCCTCCGGGTCGTCCAGGACGTGCGCCCCGGACTTCTCCGCGTCCATGAACGAGTTCACCGCATCGGCAAGCGCCCCCATCCTCCGCGTCCTGAGCAAAGTGAGGTCTGACGACCTCATGCCCCTGATTGCATCCCAGAAGTCGCTGCTGAACTGCTTTGACGCGATGTCCGCGGTATTTGTCTTGAAATGAGTTATCTCGCCGCGTTCCGAGAGCACGGATGCCTCGTATTCGCCGGTCGGCTTGCCGCGCTCCATGACTTCGGACAGCCTGATTGCAGAAACCTGCCCCAGTATCGCGGCCGCCTTCCCGGCTTCCTCGCTCCTGGCTTCAATGGGTTCCTTTGCCGGCTCTTCCGCTGCGCGGAATTTCTGCGCGAGCCTGGCTGCCTGGGCTTTCCAGGCAGCGGCCTGCTGCTCTGGGGATTTCTTCCTGAACTCCCTGAGGTCCTCAATCAGGGCGTCCGAAACCCTCAGCTCGTTGAACGAGAGGTTCGTGAACGTCGCCGTGCCCTCGTCCGTGCTCGTCGTCCCAGTGCCCCTCTGCAGCGTATAGGTGCCCTGGGCCGACTTCCCCTCTCCGACCAGGGTGGCTGACGTGGACGACGTCATCTGCCATACGTCGTTGCTCGTGGCTCCGGATTTCTGCCTTTCCCATGCCGTGGCTGCGAGCTCGCTCGCCTGCACGCCGTACCATTCGCCGACCTCAGGTATGTAACTCGGCGCGAGCAGGTACGCCTTGTTCATGGCAAGCAGCGGCAAAACCGCGGGAATGGGCAGCATGAGCCTGCCCTCTATGGCCTTTTCCACGAAGAAGCGCCTCTCCGTGCGGAGTATGTCCGGGACCGCCTGCGACGAATCCGTGACCGGAGCCGCCTGGCGCATTTCCAGGATGAGCTGTGCGGACACCACGGTCTCGTAAACATGCTTCGGTATCTGGACCACGATGCGGGCGGCCGGTATGAAAAGCTCGGCGTACTGGCTCTGCTCCGTGGGCTTGATTATGCGCACGTCGGTGTACTCCTCCTTCACCTCGTCCTTGAGCGTGAATATGTCCGTGAAGAGCTTGTTCAGCTTTCCGGGAAGCGAGTTGTAATAGGAGCCTAGCTCGCGGTAGTGGCCGCCAGGATAGAACACGCTGCTGTATCCGGATATGACGCCGAGTATGGCTGCTATGGAATTCGGGTCGTAGCTGAGCAGGCCCCAGGACCTGTGCTTGCCTTTGCTTGGCGCCGCCTCGTCCACAGGCACCTGTGTGTCGCCGCTTATGCGCTTGAGCAGCAGCGCGGCATGCGAGCCGGGTATGTTCCTGAGCCCGAGCACGGTCGCCCCGAACCTGGCCCATGTGGTGTTGTCCCAGGCTGCGATTGCGGGGTTTATCTGCCTGAACTGCCGCAGCAGCTCGTACTGCGTCTCCAGCGACAGCGAATTGAAGGCGTCGTACACCTCTCCGCCCGCGTTCATTGACACGGTCGGCTGGAGCGGCTGCTGCTGGCCTGGCACCTTCTGGGAGAACTGGTACTCGATTGTCTTGGCCTTGAGCTCCGAGAGCAGGAAGCTGCGGTCAACGAGGAAAGCGGAATCCCCAGTTATCTTGAGCAGTGCTGCGGGAAACGAGGAATAGCCTTTCTTGTTGCTTTCCTCCTCGTGCCAGTCCGAATAGAGCTGTATTGCGAGGCGGTCCCTGAACTCGGGCTTGAGCTTGCCGAGCACATCGTCTATGAGGCGTATCTGCGAGGCCCAGAATTCCGCTGCGCCTTTGGCGCCCGTGACGTTTTCCGCGCCCAGGGCGTCTATTTTGACCGCGGTCTGGCTTATTGCCTGGGACAGCGTGGCCTTGAAATCGCTGGAGACCGGCATGGTGAGGCCGTCGATGTTCTTCTTCAGCGCGTCCATCTGGCTCTTCATCAGGTCCGTGGATGACAGGTTGAGATATACCGTCCTGACATAGGCGAGCGTGGCCTTGAGGTTCGCCACGTTCGTCCTGATTTCCTGGATGTCGAATCCGCTTGCCTGCAGCCGCGTGGTGTAGAGCCAGCCGAGGTCCCTCATGGCCTTTGTGGAGTCCATTGAGACCAGCAGCGCTTCCATCCTGGCTATCCAGCCGTCGGTTATGGAATATGCATAGCTGAGGGGATTGCCCGTCTTGGGGTCCTTGCCGTTATAGATGCGGACCAGGGTCCGAACGTCCATGTCCGCGCTCCTGACCACGAGCTCCATGGTTTCCGCTGTCGGAATGTTCCGGAACAGTACGTCGGCCTCGGCGTAGGAGGAGCCCCTCTGCCTGAGCACCTGCAGCCTCTCGGACCATTCGTCCAGATGCACCCGCACGCGCGGGTCCATGTTCATGCCCTTGGCCTTGAAATAGCTTTCCAGCGCTTCGAGGTCCCTCTGGGCGCTGTCCAGCTTCTCGTTTGTCTGCTCCTGCGTGTAGACTTTCTTTGGCAGAACGAAGCTGATGGAAGAGCTTATGGCGTTCACGAATTCCGCGCCGTATTTCGGATGGAACCGCGCGGGTTGCGGGGAGGACGATTTCAGGTCGTCGTACACCGACTCCACGGCGCGACAGAACGCAGCCGCGGACTTCTCGTCCCTGAGCTGGCCGAACCTTTTCTCGTATTCCGAGACCATCCCGGCCAGCTTCGCGGAGGAGGAAACTTCGTCGTGGAACGCCACGGCGAATGCCGCGCCCGCCATCTGCCATGAGCGCACGAACTGGAACGTGTGGACGTTGTCCTTCGGGTCCTCGAGCACATGCTCCAGGTACGACACCGCCTTCTTCGCCCGCTCGCCTTCGAGCTTCGATGCCAGGTAGGACAGCATGGGCGCGGAATACTTGTCAGCCATCCATTTGAGCGCGTCCGGCCCCTGCTTCCGCAAATCGGCCAGGGCTCCGGCCACGGAATCGCAGAATGCGCCGTAGTCCACGTAGCGCATGCCCTGTTTTTTTGCCAGGGCGTCCGCCGCCTCCTGGAGCGCGGGCGCGCGCTTGGACAGCTCCGACTGCAGCGATGCGATGAACGCCGCCTGCCTTTCGCTGAGCTCGGCCGGCTTGAATTTCTGGATTTCCTTGTGCCATGCCTCCTTGAACGCGGTTAATCTGCTTGCATCGGCGCTATCCGCGAAGTCCGCGAGCGCCGCGGCTGCCGCTGCCGCGCTCGCGCCTTTTTTCATGGTGCTGAACTCCTCCACGAATGCCGAACCGTATTTCCTTTTCACGCGCTCGGCGTCACCCGTGTCCAGCGCATCCCGGGTGTCGATGGACGCGTCCATGAAGGAGGCCATGCCCACCGCCGCCTTCTGCAGCGGCTTCTCGCCTTTGGAAAGGTTCTTGTTGTAGGCGTCCACCCGGGCGTCGTCTTTCTCCTGGAAACGGGCCGCTGCCTGGGCGAGTGCCGGGTCGGCCCTGAGCTCCTCTGCCCTGGCTTCGAACGAGCCGCTAAAGCGCTTGTCGGAACCGTATATGTCGCGGAACTTCTTCAGGCGGCCGTAGTCGTCGCCCGCACCCGTGGCGATGTATCTCTTCGCCGCCTCGTAGGTCCGGTATGCGAGGAATTCTATGAAAAAGACGTCGTATTTCTTTTCCATGACCCTGAAGTTCGGCAGGCCCTTGTCAATGAATTCGTTGCACTCTGCGAAGGCAGCCACGAGCGCGTCCAGGTCCGCGGTCTTCTTTTTGGTGTAGGCGGCGAACGTGGTGAGCAATGGCGCGATTCGCGCATCGCCCTTGATGGCGGCCCTGTACTGGTCCCCGAAACGCTTGAGGAAATCCCCGTTACCGCTCCATTTGTTCCAAAGCGCCTGGAAATCGTTCCTGCTTTTGGTGTCTCCGAGCATGAACTGCTTGAGCGACTGCACCGCCGCATCCGCGGCGTCCTGCGGACTTTTGCTTTCTGCCAGAATGGATTCTGCCATAGCCTGTTTCACCCGTGAGTTGTCATTGCTGGCCAGGTTCGGGCCAGCGTGCCTCGGTCAGAGCGGGACTTCATATCTGACCGCCTTTTTTTCAGGTTCCTTTTTCCACGCGGCGGCCGGCCTGTCCCTGTTCTCCGGCTTTATGCGCCAGCAATATGCCGCGTAGGCGCAAAAAAGCGCGCGGTCCGCAATGCCGTCCGCCTTGAGCGGGGTGTACTCAACGCCCATGTCCGCCCTGAATCTGTTGCTCGTCTTGACATTCTGGTTCAGGTATTCCTGCAGGAGCTTCACGACCACAGATGGTTCCATGGCCGCCGGCACCTTCTTGCCCCCTTCCCGGGTCACCAGCATGAGCCCCACCTCGCGCTCGTGCATGCGCACCGTGCGCTTGCCTGCAAGGTCCATGAGCCTGTCGTAGGCGTCGTCCCGCTCATTGCCGGTGACGCGCTTGAACTCGTCCTTCTTCATGGCTATGAATTTCTCGAACAAAGGGTCATTTTCCTTGAGGTGGTTGAACAGCGACTGGACGAGCAGGTTGAGGGTTTCCATCCGCACCTGGGACGGCAGCGCCGCAGCGAAGTCCTTTTTGCCCGGACCCTTCTCGAATTCCGCCAGGCCGCGGGGATCGCCTTTGATGAAGGCGCCCACCTTCTCCACTATGGTGTCCGCGTATTTCCTTATCCCGGCTGCGGTCTTGAGCGGCGCATCCACGACAGGCACCTCACCTTTCTCCGCCTGCGCCTCTTTCCTGTCCAGCGGCATTTCCGGCCTGAGGTCCAGCTGGTTCTCGGGATTGCCCTTGTTCCAGCGCCAGAGGTAGGCCGCCGCAGCCACGAGCGTGTCCGCGTCAAGGGGCGCGATTGCGCCGTCACCCTCGGGTTTTTTGAGCGGCGCAATCTCGCTTGCGTAGAGCTTGTTACCCGAGGCGACATAGTCGAAGAGGAAGCCCCTCACCAGGCCCATGCGCTCCGCGTCGGATTCCGCACCCTTCATGACTGCGAGCGTCGTGTCGCGCTTTTTTTTCTCCATGGCGTTCGTTACGCCGGCGACTACGATTGCAGATACCTCCTCGCGGTTCTTTTTGGTTGCGAGCAGCTTCTCGAGCCCGGCCTTGCTTCTTGCCAGGGTGATTATTGCCTCGGGGTCGTGCGCGTTGAGCGCCTTCCTGACAGTGCCCATGCTGACTTCCATTGGCTCCGGCTCCTTTGCCCGCTTCTTCCCTGAAGCCGGCTTGTCGGCACGCTCTGCCTTCGGGACTGCTGGCACCGGCGTGGCGCCCTTGGTGGTTTTCGGCTTGGTGGTTTTCGAAGACTTGGTTCCCAGCATGCTGTCCCAGTCGAGACTGTCTGCCATGTCATTTCCCTCCTTGTTTCAGCCGGTCGGCCGTGTTGTTGATGAACTCCCGGAAATCTTCAGTGAGCGCCGGGACTTTCACGGCAATGCGACCCCCTTTCTTCGCCTGCGTAACCTTGATGCCCCTCTCTGACAAAGCATTCTTTCTCTCAATGCCCTCCTGCGCTATCATCACTGCCAGGTTCCTTGTGACCTTGGCTGCGTACTGCTTGTTTTCAGCGGTCAGCGCGGCGGCCACGCTCCTGCTGAGTGCGGCTTCAACTGCCATGACGCTCGACTCCTGGTTTGCGGTATCAGTGACGAACTTCCCGAAGGCTGCGGATTCCGCCTTGGCTGCAGGCCTGGGGGTTTCAATCACAAGCCCGGCAGGGCCCCGCTTTACCGTGATGCCCGCGCTTGCAAGGGCCTGGTTGTTGGCATCGTCGTTTGCGAGCGCCTTGTCAACTGTTGATTTGAAGACCGCGTCCCGGACCTGTTTCTCTTTCGGTTTCCACTGCGTTTCGTTCCTGCCCGGGTAGAGCGCCTCTCCGATTGCCTGCCTGAGCAATGCCTCGCTCTCCGCGGTCACCACGGGTGTCGCTTTTGCAGGGATGCCTGCTTCCCTTGGCATGACATCGCGCGCAGTCCAGCTCATGAACGGCTCTGTTGTCTGGACATACCAGCGCTCGTGCAACGGTGCCGGTTTAAATCCGACCATGGTATTGCCGGCACTCCATGCTTCATTGTACCATTTGGCGCGCGCCTCCTCTTCCGCGACATAAGATTTCTGGAGGTTGCTGACCAGGGTGTTGCATATCTCATATACGCTGTCCTTGCCTTCGGAAACCTTTCCAATGAACATGGAGCGGTTCCTCTGGAATTCCTTCACCAGCTCAGGGCCGTTCTTTATGTGCTGCTTGTGGTCCTTGAGCCATTTCAGCATGCCATTGCCTTTTGCGTCCGAATTCAGGTAAACGAATTCTATCAGCCCCCTGTCAAATCCGGGCTTGCTTTCGTCAAGCGGAGTCAGGCGGGCGAATATCTCGTCGGCGACCGTGTGCTGCGCCCTGGCCTTGTCCAATGAGAGCGTGCCTTCGGCAACGCGCCTCACTATCGTGGGCACGTTACCGTAGATTGCCTCTTCCGGCCCGAGCCTGAAGTCATTGAGCCTCTTCGCGGCTTCCGGGTCGGATGCGTATTGCACGAGCATGGCCTGGAAACCAGCCTTGATTTTCTCGTCATCACGCGAAGTCGCGTACTGGTCATAGAAGTCCATGAGCGAGCCGGCCGGTATCGGCGTTTTAAGCAGGTAGATGGAAGTTATGCCTGCTTCGGCAAGCGAGTCGCGCACCGAGGGAAGGGTTTCATAGTTCAAAGTCTTCCGCTTCGCCAATTGCCCCTGTATCGCTTCGAGAGTCAGCTGCCCATTGGTCTTGCCGGCGCTGGCGCTTCCGGTTTCATCGCTGATTGCCGCGTATATCTGCGATGCGACATCCGCGGCAAAGGTGCGCGGCAGGGAGCCGTCACGAATCCCCACCCAGAGCAGCGTGAATAGTTCGGTGTGGTTGGCGCCCAGCACGGTTGCTTTCAGGTAGTTAATCATATCGCGCGTGAGATTGAGCTCCTTTCCGAAGCGTTCCATGAAGAGTTCGCCCGGAGTGAGGAAGTACCCCTTTTTCCTCCAGTCCCCGGTTACCCTATCATCGAGCGCTTCCTTGATTTCATCGTCGCTTTTTCCCTGCTGCCTCATGGTTTTTATCAGGCCGTCGACTTCGGCTGCAAGTTCGTTTATGTTGGCCGGGTGTATGAAAAGCCCCGGCCTTTTCAGCAGCGCATTGAGCTGCGCCTCGTTCTTGGGCGACAGGTCGTCGGCAAGCTTGGAAGAATTGCTGTAGAGGAGCTTGTTGGTAAAGAAGTCTTCCGCCACCTGCGAACCCTTCATTTTGTTGGCTGTCTCAATCTTGATGCCCACGTTCCAGGTTTTCGCGAGTATTTCCCTGGCTGCCTCGCGCTCGCGCGCGGTCTTGCCCCAGGTGAAGTATTTTATGGCCTGGTAGCTCAGGGCCAGGCCGCCCGCGGCCAATATCGTGAAGATCGCGCCCCTGGCAATCCTTCTCGCCCTGACGCCAGAGACCCTGGCCTCCGCGAATTCGTCGAGCGCCATGCCCGAGGGCACGGCGACCGGAGACGCCCCGAACTTGCCGAGCCTGTACGCTCCCCTGGCACCTGCCTCGACGTTCTCGCCTATGGCCGGGAGTATGCCCCTTGCGAATTTTGCCCTTCCCAGACTGGCGGCGCGTATCGCGTTGGCAATCTCCGTGGTGCTCTGGTCCAGCACGCGCCTGGCTTCGAGCGTGGCGACAAGATCATGATGTTGCCCCATGGCGCCCAGAAGCGTTACAAGATCGGATGCAGTGCTGGGAGCCGTGAAGGCGGTGCCGATTCCTGAGAGCGCTGTTTCCATTTCCTTAATGGTGTTTGCCTTGGAAAGCTCGGTGAGCAGGGCATTGGAACCAGGACCCAGAGCCCTGCGCAGGTCCTCCCTGAGAGCCTCGTTCTTGAATATTCCGACTATGGTTTCATCCGCACTGGCCACCGCGCCCGAGGCGAGGCCCTTATCGATTTCCTGGAGTACGCGCACGCATGCGGGGTCATTTGATTGAAACGACGCACGAAGGAATGTTCTCGCATCACGCGCAAGATTGTTGTAAGCCTGGACCACGGCGCTCCTTGGCACGATGTTCTTGGAATTGAGCTCAAGCATGAGCGCCGCGTGCTCCTGCCGCGTGATCAGGCCGGCGCCGAATCTCGCGTTGATGACGGCAATTGGGTCTGCCTCGCCTTTTCCGATTATCCTTGCCATCCTGACTATCTGGTCGTCCTCAAGCTTCAGCATATCGGGCTTGCGCCTCGCGAGCTGGATGTAATCCGCCGGCTGGACGCGTGCTTCCTTGGCAGACGCGGCAATCACATCCTGCATGAACGGGCGCAAACCCCTGGCGATAACCGGGTCGTTTGATTGGCTGATACGGGCAAGCACGTCTTTCCTGAGGTAAAGCCGCTCCAGTATGTCGTAGAGCGAAGCCGTGGTGTCCTTGTCCAGCCTGCCGGTCTTCAGGTGGAGATAGACTTTCTTCATTATCTCGAGCGTATCGTCGGCGCTCAGCGCCTTTATCCCTTCCCTGTATTTCTGGCAAAGCGATTTCATTTCCTCGAGGTCGGCGTATAAGGAGCGGCCTGCGAGGTTCTTGGCCTCCTTCGCAGCCTGCTTTGAGCGCTTAGCAATGGCTTTATCCATAGCTTTCTGAGCCGCCTTCGCAGGATCGTAACCGAACACTTTTCTCCCGGCCCGGGTCCAGACTGGAGGCACTGCTTGTGGCGCTGCCTGCGCCTGTGTAGTTGCCTGTGTCGCTGCCTGTGCCGTTGCATTAGCCGCCGCCTGCTGAGCCTGGTTCGCCATAGCATCACGTCTTTGTTTCATTCTTTATCGAATCTGTCCATCATTTCGAAGTATCTTCTGCGCATGTCCTCTTCCGTCCTTATTGCCACCGGATGCTGCGCCTCGTTTGCGCGCGCGTTGGCTATCACGCCATACACAGCGTCCACCGCAAGCGGGAACGTCGCGCGCATCACGCCGTACTCAAGGAGCCTGTGCATCGGCGCGTAGCGGAACGCCGACGCGTATTCGGGCAGCATCCTCGCAAGGCCTTCCTGCACGCCGTCCCTGCGCAGCTGCGCGACGATTCTTGGCCAGCCGTCCGTTTCCACGAGCCTGAGCAGGGCGCGCTGCGGTGCGCGGCTGAACGAGGTGACCGTATAGAACATTGCATCGGACGCGAGGCGCCGGGAAGCAAGGGGCATTCCCGAAGATACAAGCGATTCCGCGAGTTTTTTTGCGGCCTTGTGGTCTATGTTCATCCGCAGCTCGTTGAACAGCTCTGCCGCCACTTTTTTCCTGAACCTCAGTGTTCCGGGCATGCTCAGCCCGTTCTCCAGGAAATCGACTGTTCCGGCCTTGAGCCTCCAGGCAGCGCGGCCGAGTTTCGTCGTTCCGGCCTGCTCGCGCAGATAGCTGCGGATGACATCGCCCGTTATCTCGCTGTCTCCTGCCGTGAGCGCCAGGTCCCCGAACACCCGCGTCCAGCCAAGGCCCTCGCCCTGCGCAGGCCTTGCCAGCCTGAAGAGGTCGTTGAGCTCGCCGCTTTTCAGCTCGCGGACCGCGGTCTCGAACACGTCCCGCTCCATGGGGGACATTGCGAGCCTGCCTTCGCCTTTCGCGAATGAATCTATCAATTCCCTGCCGGTTACGCGCGCGACTGTTCTCGTTGCGAGCTGGCCAACGAGAACGACATCCATGCCTGCCATGGTGAGGTTCAGCGTGATGCTGCCCGCGCCTTTCCAGCTCGCGCCCTTGTCCCACATCACCCTGACATCGGTTACGGCCGCCTCCAGGGAAGGAATCACAGGCACGAACATGTCATAAAACTCCTTGAACGACATCTCAACCCTCACGCCTTTGGGAGTGGCTACGCCCCTGCGCTCTATTTCGCGCTCCAATGTGAGGACGGATTCCGGAACCGCCCTTCCGCCCTCGCCAACGAAAACCCTCTCTCCGTGAAGAAGGTCAATCCCGGCCCTGGGCAGTTCCATTGCAGGCCTTTTCCAGCGCGGCATCGCCTCGCCTTCCTGCGCCCCGATTGTGGCATAGGGCTTTGGCTCCATGTCCTTCATGGCCTGCTTCTGCCGCTTGTCCCACGAGGCGTGCATGTCTGTCGCCACTTCCACGACAGCCTGCCAGCGCAGCTCGCTGCCGATGTAAACATTCCTGTAGGAAGGGTCGTCCATGAAATTGTTTATTCCAGCTGCCGCGAGTTTCTTGTACAGCTCGGAACACTGGGCGGACAGTTTCTCAAGCTGGCTTATTATTGGCTTCTCCCTTCCCAATCCCTGGTTCATGAGCATTGCGAGGAATTCGTCGTCGTATGGCGGCCTTCCGAGGAGCCGCGATTCCCAACCGCCCATTTCGATGTTTGCGGCCTTGGCTGTTTCCAGCCTCTGCTTGAGGTATTCGAACTGGCGCTCCAGCGCCCTGAGCTGGCCGCGCAGCTCCTCCACTTCCTTCTTCCTGGGCACCACTCCGAGTGAGGTCTTCAGTGGTAATGTCTGTTCCGCCTCAGGTTGTTTCTTTTCCCGGGCGAAAGTGGGTCCCGCCATGGTATAATATGGAGGGCAAAAGAATATAAATACGGGAGAAAATTGGAAAAAAGAAGGAAATGCCGCTACTTCTGCGGCATGAGCTGCTGGAGCTTGGCGACAAGCGCTTTCCTCAGGCCGTCTTCGCCTTTGTCGAACTTCACGGCCGGAGCCGCGCCCTTGGCGCCGGCAGTCACGGCCATGCCGAAGGACTTGCGCTGCGCGGCCTTGTCCGCGTCCGTGCCTGTCGCAAGCTCATAGACGTGGTCGAGCAGGTGCTGCTCCAGGTCGGTGATGCCGGCCCTCTTCATGGCCGCCTGCACCGCAGCTATCTTCGCCAGGTTCGCGGCCATGGTGTGGACGCTTGCCTGGACCTTGTCGTTCGCCTTCCAGAAGGCGGCCCTGGCCCCTGCGTCGTTCACTGCGTATTTCGCCTTGATGGCCGCCTGGGAGCCGGCCTCGCCGGCAGAGGGCTTGCCCTTGAGCGCGTCGATTTCCCTGTCGACCTGCTCGATGTTTCCCTTGAGGTCATTGACCTGGGATTCCAGCAGCGCCTTTTGGTCCCATTTGCCGTCTTTCTTGTTCAGGGCGTCGAGCTGCGCCTTCTTTTCCTTCATCTTCGCGTCAAAGGTGATGCGGCTTTTCTTCAGCTCTTCTATCTTAGCCTCTTTCTCGGCTTCGGCCTTCTTGAGCTCCTGTAGCTTATCTTCCTTCTCCTGGTAGGTTGCCTTGGCCGTCTGCTCGGCCTGCCGCGTGCCCCAGTCGACTATGAAGCCCATCCTGACGGCCCGTGCGGACAGGCGGCCCGGCTTCTCGAGCGTGGGGTCGAAGTCCCATGCCGAAATGCCCGGGCTCTTCTCCTTGTGCATCCTGAGATCCTGCACGAACTGCGGGAGCGCCTCGGTCCTTATCACGTAGTCCGTCCTCGGCTGGGTGAGCTTTTCAAGCAGCGCTTTGACATCCTCATTGCCTTTCTTGGCCACGAATGTCGCATCCTCGGCGCCGAGGCCGAATGTTTCGCCGGCCCTTGCGCTCGCCGCGGTCGCCTTGTGCGCCTCGTGATCCGCCAGCTTTTCCTCGAGCAATCCCTTGGCCTGCGCCTCTTCGGCGATTTGCGCATACACGACATCGTGCAGCAGCCGCACCCGCTCTTCGCTTCCGACTGCGTTCCACAGCGTGGAAAGGTCTGCCGGATTTTTCGGGCCTTCCAGGTAGGCCTTCACGGAAATGAAGAAATCCGCCCGCTTCTCATCCTGTTTCGCGTCATTCTGCTTCCTCGCCTCGGCAAGGTGGCTGTCCACGTCGAACCGCCTGAGCACCGTGATTGCGGTGTCCCCGGTTTCCACGCATACCTCGGACATGTTGCCTTCGCCTGTGGCTGCCTGTATTCTCGCAATGGCATAGCCGACAAGGCGGTCCGCGTTGGTCGCATTTTCGCCCGGCTTGCAGGGCGCTATGTGCAGGGGCTCAGCGCCGAGCGAAGCCCATGCCGCCACCTGCCTGGACAGGACCGGATTGACGAAGAGGAAGTCCGCGTTGCCCTTCTCATGCACTCCTAACTGCGCATATTGCGCGTCCATGCGCCTCTGGACAAATCCCCTCCTCGCCCACTCGGGCTCGTTCTGCCTGAGCCAGGCGAGGGTCACGTGCGCGCCCCTGTTGTCGCGTTCCCACTTGTATTCGGCGGATTCCGGCTGGCTGGGCGCCGCCCTGGCGGCGCCTTCGGAAAGGCTCTTCACAAGCCCCACGAACGCGTCCGTGTGCGACGGGTCCAGGATGTTCGTTCCTGCGGAGACTTCGTCGGCCACTGTTGCGCGAGTCACGCCCATGACCGGCATGCCCGCGCTCTTCTTGTCATGCGCTATGGATGTTATCCTCCTGTTGCCGCGGCGGAGCTCGTCGAAATAGGTGAGCGCGGATGGAACCCTCTCGCCCTGCTGCCATGGGGACGGTTCGAGGTTTTCCTCCTGGAGCCATTCCACGGCGCGCGCCCTCTCTTTCGGAGTCATCGTCCTGCCGATTCCTAAAAGCGCGCCCAGCTCGTCTGAGCCGAACCTGTGCGGGTCTGCAAGGTCCTGCGGCAGGTCCTGCCTCATGGTTCCCTGGGCAACCTGTTCGCCGCCCTCGTTGCTGAAGTTGTAGCCCCAGTTCCTTGGGTTGATGACCTGCCTTTTCCAGCCGCTAAAAACCTCTCCGTGTATAGGATTGCACCACCTCGGGGCTATTATCATCTCATCCCTGCCCCGGGCAAGGTCGACTCCGGCAACAGCGGCCCAGACCGAAGCCCCGACCGCGATTTCACCGAAAAGCACGCCGGTCAGGCCCTGCCTCCTGTGGCTGAGCCACTCTCCCTTGGTTCTCATGAGTTCCCTGTCCGCTTCCATGGCTTCGTTCCTGAGCCTGCGGTAGGAATTCCAGCGCTTGACTTCTCTCGTGAGCGGGTTGCAGGGCCTTATGGCCGCCACTGCAGCGGCCCATTTGGCCGCGAGTTCGGCTTTCGTATCATTGCTGCCATAGTGCGCCACGAAATCACGTGCGCACGCCACGCGCGCAGGCTTGTCCGTTGCCGCGTCGTATGCCCTGAGGAAAGCCAGCCTGTCCCTGAGGGAAAGCGAATATTCCGCGGCGAGCTTCCCGTAGTTTCCGAAGAGAAGGCCTTCTCTCCAGGCGTCCTGGAAATGCTTAAGCCTGCTCAAAACAGGATTCGCGACATACTTCAGGTACAGCCCGACAGGCCAGGTGACAACCGCGTGCCAGCCGTTTTCCGTGCCCCATTTGATGAACCGCAGCATCCTGAGCCACGCTTTTTTCAAAGATATCGGCTTTGCATTGCATCTGCCTTCATAGACATTAAGCGCTATTATCCTCTCGTAAAGCGGAAGTTCGCCACGCGCCTGCCGTGCCGGGCTTTTCTCAAGCAGGTCGAGCATTTGCTCGGCAATGGCCCTGAGCGGATAGCGTATTTTATGCTCGAACCGGTCAATCGCCTTTGCCGCCCGGTCCTGGGCGTCGGTGCTTTCATCGGCATGCAGCGCCCTGACCCTCTGGACCAGTGCGCAGAGCTCGGTCTTCACTGCGCCGGTGACTGGGATTGCATCCAGTTCGTCGAGCAATCTCCCTATGACTGCAGCGTGCGCCTGTTTCATCTCGCTTCTTTCATTGGCGTCAGGAGCAGGGCCCAGCAGCGTTTCCCTGATTTTGAGCTCGCTCCTTATCCTGCTCATCAGGTCCGAAGCGCCCTGCGGCAGGACCGAGGATTGCACTCTCTCCAGGCGCTTGAGCATGACATCGAATTTCTCCCGGTCCGTGGCCTTAAGCATGTCACGCCGTATCCCATCCGAAAGTCTCTGTACGATGGGTTCTGCTTCTGCCGGACCCAGGCCAAGGCCGGGCACTCTGGAACTCGTATGCAACTGGTCTGCAGCTCCTGAAAGCGTTTCCCGCGCTGAATCCGAAAACACACGGACGAACCTGCCGACCGCCACGCGCCTCGTAAGGTAATCCTTTGCAATGTCCGGATTGAGCAGCATTGGAATTTCTTCCTTTTCTGTGCCGTACAGCCTGCGCCTTATCTCGTCAACGTCTGGATCGAATGAGCATTTCCCCGCGAGTTCCCTGAATACTGTGCCTATGTATTTGCCGGGCTCGGTTACATCGGGATCTTGGGCTTCCATCTCGAGGAAATTGAAGAACGCGTCCCTGGGGTTCGGAACACTGCCATGGGACCAGCCCTCCCACACCGAGGTCCTGGTATCCGGCACCACGTCCCTGCCAACGCATGCGAAATAGATTATTTCAAGATCAAGCATGTCAGGATTCTCAACCCTGCCGCCCTGCCTGAGGGCTGCGGCGAGTTTCTGCCTCCTTGCCGCTATCTGGACTCCATATGCCGTGTCAGGCCCTTCAACCGGAGTCCTAAAACTGACCGTTTCCTGCCTGAGGGTGCCGATTGCATCAGTTACCTGCACCCCCCGCCCGCCATTTTCTATGGCATCTATGAACTCCGGGGTGCTGAGCACCTGCAGGAGCTGCATTCCCCCGTCGCCCGGCTCCCTGGACTGGCCGGTCCTGAGCGTGTCCAGGAACTCGTCATTGAACTTTGAAAAGTATCCGGAAGTCGCGGTCTCGTCGTGCCCGGGCTGTGCGATCTGCTTTCGCGGGCTGATTGGAGCCGGGGGCTGGCCCGTCTGTGTAGACTGGAGCACCTGCTGCACTGCGGCTCCGACAGCGGGGCCCATGGCTTCCGCGGTGAATTGCGCCTGCTTTCTTTTTGAAGCGTCGGTCAGGGGAACGTGCGACCAAACTGCCTTTGCCGCCATCGCTGCTCCATGCCCCAAGCGCTTCATGCCATGCCCTGTCTTGCCCGCCATCATAATATGCCCACCTCTAGTAATCGTATTTTATAGCAAAAGATGTTTTATCGTAAACGCTTTTTAAATGTATCTGTATGTGGAAAGAACAGTAAATAGGGCATGTGGCCCGCGATGACGGTTCAGGACAGTATCCTTTCGGCCATCTTCTTCGCGTCGAAGCGCTCGATGTCCTCGTATTTCTGGCCCGTCCCTATGTAGATTATGGGGATGCCCGTGGCCTTGGACACGGAAAGCACCGCGCCGCCCTTGGGGTCGCAGTCCAGCTTCGTGAGTATCACGCCGTCCACGCCGATTTCGCGGTTGAACGAGGACACCTGGCCGATTATGGACGAGCCCGCTATGGACTCCCCGACATATATCTTCAGGTCCGGCTTTATGACGCGGTCCATTTTTTTCAATTCGTTGATGAGGTTCACGTTCGTGTCCTGCCTGCCGGCGGTGTCGATGAGCACCGCGTCCATGCCATGGGCCCTGGCGTAGTTCACGGCGTCGTAGGCCACGGACGTGGGATCCGAGCCGTATTCCCTTTTTATGAGCCTGACGCCGAGCTTCGTGGCGTGGATTTCCATCTGTTCTATGGCCGCTGCGCGGAACGTGTCAGCCGCGGCGAACACGACCTTGCAATCGTTCTGCATGAGCATGTGCGCCACCTTGGCGATGGTCGTTGTTTTTCCTGCCCCGTTTATGCCCAGGAAAATTATTTTCACCGGCTTCTCCTTGGTTCTCACCTGCTCAAGGATGTCCAATGGCTCGCCCACCGACATCGTGTCCAGCAGGGTGCTGGCCATGGCGTCCTTCACGAACTGGCTGAGCTGGCCCTTGCCCACCTTCGCGCCAACGAGCTTCTGCGCCAGTTCCTGCCTTATGGACTCGGCGACGCCCAGCTCCACGTCGCTTTCCAGAAGCTCCAGCTCGAAGTTCTCCAGAAGCGATTTCACGTCGTCCTCGGATATCTCGACCTCTCGCGTGACGAATGATTTTATCGCCTTCAGGGGGTTGAGCGAGACCTGGGATTTCTTTTCGCGCTCCTTCTCGTCATGGAATTGCGGGAGCGAGACGGCTGGTTCGGGTTTTTGCGTTTCGGTTTCGGGCTTGGGTTTCGTTTCTGTTTTTATTTCCGGCTGGGGTTGCGGTCTTGGCTTCGCCGCGGCCGCGATTTCGGGTTTTGGCTTTTGTTTTTCTATTTTCGGCTGTGGTTTTTTTTCGAACGCGATTGCGGGTTTTGGTTTTTCTTTTTCCATTGCGGGCTCTGGCGTTGTTTCTGTTTTCGGTTCCGGCTTTTGCTTTTCGATTTCCGGCTCCCGCTTCTTTTCGAACGCGATTTCGGATTTTATTTTTTCTTTTTTGATTTCAGGTTTTGGTTTTATTTCTGGTTCTGGTTCCGGTTTCGTTTCTACTTCCAGTTCTGCCTTAGTTTCAATTTCCGGCCCCGGCTGCGCCTCGGCCTGCTCGGCTTTCGCCTCCCCCTTGCCACTGAGGCCGTCGATGAACCCGCTTATCTTTTTCTTTAGGAAATCAAACATGCGCTACACTTCGTAACAGAAGCCAGATACCACACGGCTTGCGGAGCATCGGCCAGACCTAAGACGACCACATGCCCGCTTCTTTGCGGGCACAATCATGTTGCCGAGCAACATGGTGCAATCGCATTCGTCGCAACGAATGCGGTGCGCAATGAACGAAACGTCGTTCATTGCCGCCCCATTGTTCGAATCGTCGAACAATAGGGTGGGTCCCATTGTCCGAATCGTCGGACAATGCGGACGCACCCGTAGAAAACAGAAAGAAAACAGCGGATCACCGGCTAATGAGAAGACAGAAATCAGATATAGTCTTCCTTGACCCCGGCTTCCACCTGGTTGTTGAGCCTGAGCTGCTGCTCGACATCCTGGAGATTGAGCATTACCTCGCGGAGCTTCCTGTTTATCTTCTCGAACTCCTCGTTGAGCCTTGTCACGGCCTGGCGCGTGGCGTCCACCCTGCGCTGGAGCTCGACGGCAGCTTCGCCCTTTTCCATGTCAATGGCGAACTCGGCGCCTATGGGCATTATCACGCGGGTGTCCTTTATCTCGGACCTCACGAAAACCCCGCCGCCGATGGGGGCGAGTATCTGCTCGGCCTTGAGCCCGTTGACGGACTGCACCGCGCTGGTGAGGTCCATGGTGGTCAGCGAGACCCTTTCCATCTCCCTGCGGAGCATGGTGAGCTGCTCGCGGTAGACCGCGACCTCGTAATTCATCCTTACCCTGTTTTCCTCGAGCGAGGCCATTCATCCACCTGATTTCTCGACGCGCTCTATTTCCATGCGGGAGCGCTTCACGCCGTTATTGGAACCGAAAAGCGCATAAGCCTTTTCCCGCGCCGCGTTCTCGGTCTCTGCGTCCAGGACCTTGGAGAACTTCCGCTCGCCGCGGCCGAGTTTTATTTTTCCGGAAACGTTCCATTTCATCAAATCACCCCGAATGTTTCAAACATAACCCAATGCCGATTCCACGCGCCCAAGCTCGTGGGCGCTCGTCGCCTCGCCGGCGGCATAGCCGTGGCTGTTCGCGACCACTCCGAAGGAAACGAAGCCCGTTCCCATGTTCACGGTCCCGCGCTCGCCCTTCACCTTGAACGCGGACTCCAGCGTTTTCATGTCATCGTCGCTGGCCGCATAGTGCGCCAGGAACCCCCTGTTGCCCGCGAGGCAGGACGAGCCGACGGTGGCATAGTCGCCTATGCGCATGGGAACGAGCTCTATTCCCAGCGCGTCCTCCATCTTCCTGCGCTCCGTGGCGTGTATGTGCGGGTTTACCACCCCGCCCTTGTCATTTATGGCAAGGTTGTTGCCGTGGGCGTTCTGCCTCTCCGGCGAATGATAGACGTTCAGGCCGAAGGACTTGAACACCGCGGCCTCCTGGGGCGAGGCGATGTTCGGCATTATGACGCCGTTGTTGTTCATCGCGAGATAGACGCCAACGAGGTTCGAGTCCCCCACCGAAACCCTGCGCACTTCCGCCTTGAGGCTTCCATGAAGGCCCGCGAGGAGCTTGTCCGGGCAGTCCAGCGGGGCAAGCACCATGCTGTCGCTCGCCTTGACGAACATGCCTATCCACGGATTCCCGTAATATGAGCACCTCTCGCGCATCTTGGATTCACTTCTGCTTTTTCGCTTCTGTTGCAAGAGACGGGACGACAGCGGGTTTCGCCGCCGGCGCCTGGGGCCTCGCCGCAGGGGCCGTGCTGGCAACCGGTTTGGCTGCCGCGGGCGTTGCGGGCTTTGCCGCGGTGGCCGCAGTGGCTGCCGGCTTGGCTGCAGGAGCAGTTGCCGTCTTCGCCTTTTCTTCGGCTTCTTTCTTCACTTTTTTCTCGTCCTCTGTCGCCTCGTCCGGCAGATAGACGTGGGTGACGCCCTCCTTCCTTATGGCGCGGACCTTCACCCTGCGCGGCGGCTTCTGGATGCTGCGCTCCCACAGCTTGCTGTTGAGCGCGTTGCTCAGGAGCACGCTGTCGATTTCGGTTTTCATGTGCCTTGATATGAACTGCCTCAGCACCTTCACCGCGCGCGGAACCCTGTTCGTGCGCTTGTATTCGAAAGCCGCTGCCAGCGGCACCATGTATATCCTCTCGAGTTTTTCCTCTGCCATGGAATCATCCCTCGTCCTTTATCCTGAGCTTGTCAGTGCGCCAGGCCCGCTTGCTGCGGTTCTGGGTGACCTTCCGTTTGGTCCGTATCATCACGAATGCGGGGAGCCTCCTGCTCTTCCTGCATGCCTTCGCGAGCCTTATCTTCTTCGCAAGCGATTTCTTTCCCATAGGACATCCACCTTCGTTTCCTCATTTCTTATGGAACGTTATTGACGTCTCCTTCTCCGTCCGCGCCTTGAGCGCCCGCAGCACCGTGAGGAGCTCCGCCTCCCTTATGGGGCGGCCGATGCGCTTGCACGCCATGAGCACCTGCTGCGCGGCCATGACGTAGAGCTCCTTGTTGGCCATCGCGACGTTGGTCATGCGGTCATAGGCGGCCGGGTCCAGCGCCCCGCGGAGCGCCTCCCTGAGCTGCTCCTCCGCGGCCTTGGACTCTGCGGCCTTGTGCCTTTCGGCCTGCCTCCGCTTCCTCGCCCCCTCCAGTTCGTCCTCTTCCATTCTAATCCCCAGGTCATTCCTGGGTGCGGGCGACTTCCTTCGCCGCCTTGTCAAGGAGCGCCTGGCCCTTGGCCGTTAGCTTCCTGCCGCCAGTCTTCTGCTTCGCGAGCAGGCCCGCCTTCTCCAGCTGCTGCATGGCCTTGCGTATGGTCGAGCCTCCGGAGGGCCTGTGGTGCTCTGGCCGCACGCCCCGGATTTTCCTGCCGCCGTAGTGGCGCCTGAGCCTGTTGGTGCCGACCGCGCCCCGCACATAGGCGTGGCGCATTATGGAAGCGCACCTCACGTACCAGAAGTCCGCCTGCTCCGGAGGCCTGTCCTTCTGGCTGCCGGTCTTGACGAGCCCGACGAACGCGGGCTTCTCGAGCTTCATGGCCTTGAGCTTGTTGGCCACGCTCTCCATGAGCCGGTTTGTGTCCACATCTAATGCTGTAACCATTGGTTCACCTCATAAGCATAAGCCAGATTACGTTGCACCGTAATTAGCTGTAACAAACAACGAGCACAAAATTTTGCGAAATTTTGTGCGACAACATGGTAAATCGAATTTACCATGCAGAAAATTAATGCGGATAATGGTATTTAAATGTATCATTCGACGCGGATGCGGCGCTTCTTCAGCTCTATGACCAGCGGATAGGCTGCCATGGCGAGGGCGAGGAACGCGAGCGAGAGGTGGATGCTGCCCAGCAGCACCGTGGAAAGGAGCACGAGCGCGACTCCCAGGACCCTGCCGTGGTTGAGCAGCCACTCCCTGCCTATGAACACGCCTTCCAGGGACTCCTGCCTGTTGTCCATGAGGATGGCGGTCGTGAACGGATAGAAGAGCGTGGACAGGAAGTTGCGGAGCGATGCCGCCGCGGACCAGAGGAACGCGGTGCCGGCGAAAGACGCCAGGGCCGTTGTTATGGCGAGACCGCTTCCGAAGAGGGACACGTACTTCTTCCTTTTGCGCGATTCGTCCGAAAGCCTGCTGACGACGAAGGACGCGAGCACCGAGAACAGCGTGGTGACCGACAGGTAGGCGCCCAGGTCCCCGGGTTTTGTGAAATAAAGCAGCGGTATCACCAGGATGAGCGAGGTTATGCCTCCGCCGTATATGCCTTCCAGGAACATCAGCGTCCTGAAGCCCTTGAGGCCGGCGAGGCAGTCCTTGAGCCCGAAACAGAACTCCCGCTTCCCGAGCGCAAGGAGCGCGAGCGGGATTATCAGCGCGTACACAATGGCTGCGAGAGCGAATACCAGGGGAAATCCGTAAGCCGATGCAAGCATGCCCCCGATTACTGGAAGGAAAACCCCGAATAGGGGATTGACGGCGAAATACAGCGAGCCGTGCGTCGCCTCCCTTCCTTTGCCGAACTCGAAGTACATGACGTTGAACGGCACCCAGAACAGGAAGCTGCACATTCCCATGAGGAACGAGGCGAGGTAGAGGATCGATTCCGAAGGCGCGGCCAGCGCGAGCAGGGCGTAGGCCGATGCCTGGACAACGACTCCGGATAAGAGCACTGCCCGCATGTCCAGCTTCCTTTTGTCCAGGAGGTGGATGACGAACACCGGCGCCGCGGCCCAGAAGAGGTAGGATATCACGAGCGCGGGGAACGCGACGCCCGATTTGAAATAGAACAGGTTGACGAAGCTTCCGCCGAGCACGCCCGCCGCGTTCCAGAGCGCATAGGCTGCGAGCAGCCGCAGCAGTGCGCCTCTTCCTTTGCCCTGGTCGTCGTGCATGGGGAATGGTTTCATCCTTGGATTATTTAAAGCGTTTATTACATCAGATGGGCATGGCAACCAGTGCGCCGGGGCAGGAAAAGAGGGCAGCCGTTTCCGAAGGGAAGCTGGACGAGATAGAATCGGACACTCTCAGGAACGCGGCCAGGACGGTCTCGATCATAGAGAATGCCATTTCAGCATGGAACGCAGCGAAGGTGAAGCCCAGGAACATGGCAAGCGCCCTTGAGAGGCTGAAGAGATTCCGCACCGCGCTCGTGAGATGGGGCGCGGAATGCGCCGTGCTCCGCGCCGGGCGCGCTGACATGGAACACCGCGTGGGCATGCTACGCGAGTTCGTTGAAATCTGCTACGCCTACGAGAACGCATGAAGGGTGTGCATTTGGCCGAAGCCGAGAAACAGAAACCCAAGGCAACGAAGGAGGCGGAGCGCGCGCTCCAGAGGGCCGAGATGCAGGCAAAAATGCTGAGGGCGGTCCAGCCGGCGAGGATAGCGGCAGGCGTCCCGACCGTGGCAGAGGCTGCGGCAAAGCGTGCCGTGAACGCGGCCATGGGGACCGTGCGCCAGGCGGAGCGCGTTGACGAATCCCTCGGCCTCGGGATATTCCATCCTGAAACCGCGCGCGTGACGCTCCCGTCCGGGCTTGTGGAGGAGCGGATACAGCTTGAGAAGGTGCGCGTGCAGGCCGTGCACGGTGACGTGCCGAAGCAGGAGTTCGAGAAATTGAGACGGCACTATGCGCACGGGCTTGCGGTTTTTCTCGCCGGAGAGGCTGAACGGCGCATTTCCGACCCCGTGGAGAACCTCAGGCGCGAACTCGGCTCCATACGCGAGGTCGCGGTCGGGTTCAGGAGGGAGATGCGCGATGGCGGCCTGGTGGACATGCACGCCCCGGAAAGGTCCGACGGCAACTGGCTTTACCGGAAACTCGGCGCCATCGTCCATGATATAGACGCGCTGCGCGACGAAACCGGGAAGGCAAAGCCCGGGAGCCTGCCGGATGAACTGGCCGCACGGTTGCAAAAACTTTATGTTGAGTACCGGCAGGCCGTGAACGTGATTTACCATCCGGCGAAGCTGCTGCTTGCCGAGCTGAAGAAGAACGGGGGCCTCGTGGCCTACCTCAGGGAATCCGAAGGCTCGGACCATTCCCTGAGCAAGGTTTCCGCGCTGGAGGACCTGGAACGCGCAAGAGGCCACCTTATGGAGGCGCTCCGCATAATGCAGTACGCGCCGGAAAGGATGGCGGACGCGAGGAAGGAGTTCAGGGCCGCGGCCGAAGACAGGACACAGGCGCTCACCCGGCTTTATATCAACGAGAACAGCATCGCGGACAACGTGAGGCTCGCGGCAGGCATGACCTACGACCCCACGGCGCGGTTCGCGTTTTACAGGGACGCGCTCGTGGCGTTATACGACGCCTCGGCGCACGGAAAGGGGTTTGACAAGAATTTCGCGGCACTGGGCGCGGCATTGCTGCATCTCGAGACCTGCATGGTCACTTCTGACAAAAAGCTTTTCGCATCGGGCGAGGCAAAACTCCAGCAGGGCGTAATCGCGAATTCGGAAAAGCTGGTCGCGGACTACTCTTCGCTCCTCTCGGGAGGGAAGGCGGCGCTTACGGAAAAGGACGCCGCGGCGATTTCGGCGGCGGTGAAAAGCGACAGCAGCATCCTCTATGCGCGCATAAGGCGCGCCAGGAGGATTGACCAGCTGGCGGAGCTTGGAATGAGCCTGATTCCGGTCATCGGCTCGGCGTTCATCACTGCGTCTGTGATAAAGGGCGCGGCGCGGGATTACGCGACAACCGGCGAGATTTCGCCAATGACCGGAGTAATGGCGGCAACCGCGGTGCTCGGGCTGCGGGGCGGACTTGCGAAAGAAGCCTTTGCCGCGATTGAACAGTCCCTCCTACTCAGGCTTTCGGAATTCGGCGCCGCGGGCGCGCTCACCGTGCCGCAGGCAAGGCATGTGGCTGAATCCTGGGCAGCCTACCGTGTGGCGCCGAAGCAGGAACGGCGGGAGCGCCAGGACGCGCTCGAGGAGGCTATCTTCAGCTCGCTTTCCCTTGCGGTTCCGGTTTTGGGGGGCGCGGTGCATGCAAAGGCAGCGAAATTCATGGAATCGCGCGGGGAGATCGCCATGCCTGTGAAAGCCAGGCCTAAAAATCCGGCGAAAAGCGGGCCTAAGATGCCGCCGCAGAGCGAGGCGCTGAGGCTGCGCATTGCCATGGCAGACATGGCGCGCGCGGTGGTGAAGGGTGCGGAGGGCCTGCCCTTCGGAATCACCGCGGAAAAGGTCGCGGCCGTCAACAGGCTGCGCGCGCAAATCACGCCCCTGGCAGAGGCGAAATTCGCCCGCGGCCAGCAACTGACCCAGGTGGAGATGGCCGCCCTGATTGCAAAGGAAAGCGAGACTTTAGGGCTGCCGAAAAAAGGGCAGTGGAGAAACGAGGACTTGGGCGCGATAAAGGTCCTTATGGCTGAAACAGAAAGGCTCGAGGCAAAGGATGCGGCGCGGCGCCAGCGCTCTGTCCCCATGGCCGAGGCTCCGGTGGCTGCGGAAAGGACGCGCGCGGCGCCTGCCGAAGCCTCGGCGCTTGTGGCAGGCAGCCTTAGCGGCGACGGCAGCGCGCTCGCGATGAACGTCGCGGTGCTCACTGCGCAACCCACTGTGGCCGGAAAGACGCTTCACGAGACCGTGCTGGCCAACGGCGAGGCGCTGCATTCCGCGGTGGAGCGCATGCGCGGCAACATCGAAACCGCGGCGCCGGTCTTGAGGTCCCTGGACAACGCGGCCAGGGCCGCTGAAAGCTGGGCTTTCCGCACTTTCAGGAGGGCGAATCCGCTGGCGAGGGAGGACTATGCCCGCATAGTGGTTTCCATTGACAAGGGCAAGACATGGCTGCTCAACTCCCTCAGCGACCGCGGGGAGTACGGCGACCTGGGGCTCGTCGTGTTTTTCAGGGGCGCGTCAAAGGCAGTGAAGGACCTCGGCATCGAGGGCGTCAGCATAGTGCGCACCGGGGCGGACGACGCCACCATAGTGATTTCCGAGCTCGGCTTCCGGCGGCTCGGGGAGAGATTCGGGGCCAAAACCGAAAATGATGCCATCGGCATCGTAATCGGGCGCGTCAGGGCCGAGGCCCGCACGGCCGCAGCGCAGATGGGAATAACCTCGCCGCAGCTCATTGGCGCGCTGGCTGATTTCACCGGCATCGGGGACGCGCTCTCGCGGGACAGAACGAACGGAGAGTGGATGCTGGCAAGCAGCGGCAGGAGATACAGGACCATGGAGGCCGCGGTGGGCGCAATAGAGTCCAGGTCCCTGGTGGAAAAGGTGCGCGCGACCGACCCTGTTGCGGCAGTGCGCCTTGAGCAGGCGGCCACTGCCTTTGACAGGAATCAGGTTCCGAAAACCAAGGGCGTGAACCGCCTTAACGAGGCTGAAGGCAAGCCCGTTGATTCTTCGGGCGCGCCGGTCCGGATAGACGAGGCGGTCAATTTCCGCGTCGCATTCCAGGAGGGCATGAGAACCGCGTTCATGCGCGGGGCCGAGGCAAAGGGGAAGGGGGTCACCGCGGTGGAGAAAAACCTGATAGGCCCGAGCGTAACGAACAGCGTGGCGGGAAGCGCGTTCACGGACGGGCTTTCCGCGCATTACGCCGCCGCGTTCGCGAGGGCGGCTGCAGAGGCGAAGCTTTCCGGCAAAATGGCCATTTATGAAACCGGGCCCATGGCGTTCGGCTTCAGCTTCAACGGCCCGGTGGGCAGCGACACAATGGCACGCGTTCTCGGCAGGAGCGAGCAGCTGTTCCTGCAAAGCGTGCCCGGGGAGCTCGGGATAAAGGATGTCAGGACGTTCAGGACCGCGACCGTGAGGGAGGGCCGCTACCGCGTGGCGGACGCGCTTTTCGGCGAGCCGGCCGAGGCTGTCAGCCCCCAGGCTGACATGAATGCGAAGAGGCTCGTATCCGCCATACATGTTGCGGACGAGGGAGCGCTCCGCGATTATCTTTCAACGAACGGGGTTGACCGGCAGACTGCGGACGCGGTGATAAAGGCAAGGGGGGAAAAATGGCTGCGTGGCATAGAGGATTTGCGGCCCGCGCTGCTCAAGAACGGCGCGACCGGTCCCGGGCTGGACAGGCTTTTCAGGATTTACGCGCTGCCCCACAGGATACTGGCACGTGCCGCGGAACCAGGGCCCGCGCCCGCTGTCACCCCAAGGAAAGCAACTGCCCCCGGCACTCGGGAAACTTACAGGCAGGCGTTCGTGCGGGGATACGGACAGAGGCGGGGGATTGGCGGCGGGATAGGGATGCTTGGCGCCGGAGATGCTGACGCGCTCTACCATGGGATAGAGGGCGGAGTGGCTGCCGTGAGGGAACTGCGCATCAAGAGAAGCGCGATGAAAAAGGCCGGGGGCGACCGCGAACCCGCCGTCAGGCAAGCCCAGGCGAAGAAAAGCGAAAGCGCGGGAGAGGCACGGGCAGTGAAGGCAGATGCCGAAACCGTGTTTGGACAGATTGCCGAAGCAGAAGGCGCGTCATCCAGGGAAGACCTTCTCACAGAGTATGGCCCGGATTTCGTGAGAAAACGCCTCACCGAGCTGGGGTATGGCAATGAGGACATAAGGAAAGCCCTTTCGCAGCATTCCGAAGCGGCATACGAGCATTTCGCCCGGCATGTGAAAGGCAGGGAGGACGCCGGGCTCAAAGCGGCTATTGGAAGCGGCGGGCGCCGCTCGGGCAAAGAGTACCTGGCCGGGCAGTACTATCCGGAATCGGTGGCTGAGGCGATTGTGGAGGGATACCCTGCTGAACTGGAACTCCACAGGCAGAGCGTTACGAGGATTCCGGCAAGGCCGCAGAGGGACCTCCCCCGGGCTGCTTTGCCACTTATCAGCAGCGATGAGACCGCGCAGATTTTAACGAATGGCTTTGGTTTCAAAGACATCGGAAGCAGCAAGGAACACGACCTCCAGCGGCCCAAAAGAGATGAAAAGGGCAAAATCATCCCCGGCCAGTACACCGGTAAAATACCCATCCCAAGAAACCGGGATGCGGTGGCCCTGGGGACGCTGGATGCCATCTTGAAAGAGTCGGGGATAACACGCAGGGATTTCCTCCAGAAGGCGCTTGACCTAGGCATTTTGACGAGAAAACAGGCAAGGGAATGGGGGCTTGAGAAGTCAGCGGCGCCTTAGGCCCATCGCGCGTATTTCTTTTTCCCACAGCCGCAATGACTGCATGTCCCTTTTCGTTTCCCTGTTTTTCTCAGAAAGCCCCCGGTCGAATTCCGAAAAAAGAGAGCCGATATCATTGGATTTTAGCTGGCCGGATGAATCGAAAAAAGAGAGCTTGAGAACGGCCATGTAATCCCTGCTGTCCATCCGGGCCCACATTTCGAGGCAGCGGATTGCGATTCTCCTGGTTTTCGGAGGGCACAGGCGCATGTGATCGATAATCTTCTGGTAATCTGCCGGCACTGCGAGAGAGCGAAGCACTTGTTCCGCGCTTGCTGGAAGCGAGTCCGCGGCGAGCTGTGCCACCAGGGTAAGCCTGCGGAGGTCCTTTTGTATCAGGAATCTATCATCCGCTGTCCTTCCGGCGTGGTAATGACGCACACCCTGCCGTATCGCTTGATGGGTAGGTTTCATAGCAATTGTGATTATGTGTAGTAAAGTTTAAGAATATGGGCTTGTCTGCGAGAACCGGCTTGGGCGGACCGCGCGGCTATTTGTACCTGAGCACCACGAAAAGATGGTCCTTGTCAAAGGGTTCCAGCCCGTACTTTTCCAGCACGTCGAATTTTTTTTCAAGTATGGCAAGCACGCCCTCGAAAACCTCCTTCGGCTTTTTCGTGACGTCTATGCTCTGGCTTTTTATGGCAATCATGGCGATTCCGCCTTTTTTCAGGAACATCTCAGCGTTCATGACGAGTATGTCAGCCTGGTCCGGCTGCGCAACGTCCTGGTAGAGCGAGTCCACCTCGCCCACGTCCTTGTACTGCCCCGGCTGCCGCGCGTCCGCATGTATCGGGATGATGTTTTTCCTGATGTCGCAGAGCGCAAGCAGGGACTTCATGCACTGTGGGGCGATTTCCACCGCGAACAGCTCGCCCTTTTCGCCGATGATGTCCGAGAGGTGGGAGACCGTCGTCCCTGTGGATGCGCCCAGATAGAGGATTTTGCTCCCCTCCGCGAACGGGAAGTTCTTCAGGCCTTTTCGTATCGCGGCAGCGAGCTTGGAGCGGAACGGGTCCCAGGTGCGGAGTTCGCCCTCGCCTGATTTCAGGAGCCGCTCGTCGTACACCCTTTTTCCCGGAACCGCGTTGCGCGTGGCGAGCGTGCGCCAGTCCGGCCTGAATACGCCTTCAAAGATTTTTTCCATTTTGAACCGGGATTATTTCCTTGCGCCTGTTTTTTAAACTGTTTGGTTTTAATTAATAGTAATGTATGTAGGACATCCGGAACTCGCGTATTTGGCAGCCTGTCGCCAGACAGGACAGAAGCGCGGGAAAGGCCCCAGGCGCATTGGGGTTGCAATTAAAGCTTTTTGCAGGAAAGTAGGATGCATGCAAGAGCCGAAGGCGCCCCGCGCTGCGGGAGACAAAACCGGTCCTTTTGGAAACATAAGCACTCCGAACCTTGAGCTTGCGTCTCGGGCAATGCTCGTGGCGGAAGTTTACGGAATTGCACCGAAGGAAGGAACAATCGGAAAGTTCAGGGCCGCGGGGAGGGCTGTGGCCGAATCGCGGCTGCCTGAGCCGAAAAAAGCGCTGTTTGCCGGATATGTTGAACTTGCTGGCAAGAATGCGAAAACCAGCTTCGCAATGCTCCAGGCAGTGGAAGCAATCACATCCTACCTGGCCGGCGAGGTATATGAAAAGGAGCTTGACTTTGAATTCAGGCTCATGAAAGCCTGGTGCTCTGGAAACATTACCGGCTTCCTGAAGGACGAGGCTGAAAAAGCGAAGTCAAAACCAGCAAGCGAGATGGCGGATGCCGCGCTCACCAAAAGCGAAATAATGCAGGCGTTCGCGGCTGCCCAGTTCAGGCGCTTTTACACCAGAAGCATAGTGGAAATCGCAAAAAGGAACAGGGACCTGCGCAGCTGCACGGAAACCATACGCGCGGCGCCTGATGTCCAAGGATAAACCCCGGAATTCATGGAATTTGACTAACACAAACAAACATTTTTAAATACTTTTATGCATTATATTGACAGGGCGATAATATGGATGCGACTCAGCAGCGCTCAACGGTAACTAATGGGGCCGGAACTGTGTCCAGGCAAAAAAAGAAGGATTTGAGATACTTAGCAACGGCACTGGTGCTTTCCAAGGAATGTGAAATGCTGGATGCGTTCAGGAGAAGGGCGGAGGATAACGCACTTCACTACCCGATTCCAAAAGTGATTATGCCATTTTCCGCGAGCTCGGCTGCACATGCGCTTTCAGGCAATTGCAGGAATCGGGACGAGCGCGAGATACTTGCAACCGCATTTGACGAAGTTGCGGGATTCTATAGCAGGGGCTCACGCGAAAATGAATTCCTTCAGGACGTTGCAGCAGGAATAAGAGGCAATGGAACGCGCTAGAACCTTTTTTTTTCAGCGCGCCTCCACAAGGGCTGTCCTAAACCAGCTCTTCCGCGCCAACCAGCCGCTCGCAGTAATGGCAGCGGAACCTTTCCCCTTCCTTTGTAAATTCCCTCACGCACTCCTCCCTGTTCGTTATGCAGTTCGGGTTCGGGCACGTTCCCGCGCCCCTGAGCCTTTCAGGAACCGAGACCACGTATTTCTTCGCCACTTTCGAGTTCTCTATTATGTTTATGGACGCGCCAGGGGACAGGAGCGCAATCATGCTGGCCGCGTCCTCGGACACGGTTTTCCCCTCTATCTTGACTATGTCCTTCTTGCCGAGCCGCTTGCTCGGCACGTTCATCACAAGCGCCGCGCGCTCGGAATAGCCGCCGGCCACGCCGAGCATCACGAACACCTTCAGGCCACTGCCGGCTTTTATGTGGTCCACGACAGTCCCATTTTCTATGACGTCAACCTTCAACATTGCAAAAACCTCACTTTGAAAGCGCCCAGTCCAGTATCGCCTGCCTCACGGGCACGCCGTAGTGCGCCTGCTCGAAATATTTAGCCTGGGGCATGGAGTCTATGGAGCTCTCTATCTCGTTTATCTTGGGAAGCGGGTGCAGTATGACAAGGCCATGTTTCGCGTTTTTCAGGTCGTCCTTCCGTATCATGAACTTCTCCTTCATGCGCTTGGCCTCCATCGGGTCCGCGAACCTCTCCTCCTGTATCCTGCAAACATAAAGCACGTCCGCGTCCCTGGGGTCCAGGGTGTCCCTCACTGCGATTGAGCAGCCGAACTTCGCCTTTATCTCGTCCACGTCCGCCTTGGGCAGTTCCAGGCCCTTGGGCGAGACCGCGGTGATTTTCGCGTTGAACATTGCAAGGCCGTATGCCAGGGAGCGCATGGCCCGCGCGTGCTTGAGGTCGCCAACCAGGTGGACGTTCATGCCCTCTATTTTCCCCTTGGTCTTCCGGATTGAAAATAAATCTATGAGCGTCTGCGTCGGGTGCTGGTTCGCGCCGTCGCCGCCGTTTATCACCGGCCGCTCGCAAACGTCCGCAGCAAGGCGCACAGAGCCTTCCACAGGATGCCGCACCACGAGCACGTCCGCGTATCCCTCCAGTATGCGGACCGTGTCAGTGAACGACTCGCCCTTTTTCAGGGAGCTGGTCTCGGGCAGGAAATCCACCACGCCCATCTTGTTCCTCTGGGCCGCGCTCTGGAACGAGAGCTTGGTGCGCGTGGATGGCTCGAAAAAGAGCGTGGCCAGTATTTTGCCGCTATGGTCCGGCTTCTTCTTGCCCGAATGTATCTTTTCCGCGCTGTCCAGTATGAGCTCCACTTCCTTTTTCTCCAGGTCACGGATTGAAATCAGGTCCATAAATACGCCCCCTCCATACGAGAATCAGGATTATATATCGGTCTCAAGGTTTATATTAGTATATACGAAATTAACAGTTTCATGTTACTAGTTATCGAGGGGTTGGATGGTTCTGGAAAGGGCGCACAGATAGAACTCCTCAAAAAAGAATTGCCCGACGCCGTGGTCTTCAAATATCCCACGCGCACGTTCCAGATGCTCAACGACTATCTTGAGAAGAAGGTTGAGCTTGCGCCCAAGTCCCTTTTCCTGCTATTCCTTTCGGACATCGCAAACGAGCAGCGCAGGGTTAAGGCCGCGCTGGAGGAGGGAAAGACCGTAATCCTGGACCGCTACGTGTTCTCCACCATAGCATACGAGGTCAATGAATTCCTCTATCCGCAGGCTAAGAAAATCGTGGAGGGAATAGGCTTCCTCAAGCCGGACATGGTGCTGCTGCTGGACATCACGCCCGAGGTCTCACAGGAGCGCAAGGCGAAGCAGAAGGCCCTTGATCGCTACGAGGAGAACGTGGAATACCTGCGCAGGGTGCGTGAGAACTTCCTCAGGCTGCATGAGGAGAAATTCCTCTGCGAGGACTGGAGGAAAATAGACGGCACGAAATCCATCGAGGAAGTGCACGGCGAAATAGTGAAGGCGCTGGGAAAGCAAATATAAAAAACGATTGTCCCAAGAGAGTAACGAATCGTTGTGTGTGGCCGTAGAAGAACACCACACTGCCTGCGAGGCGCAAATCAAACCTGAGACCTCGCACCCCTAGTACACAGGAGGAAAACAACGAAAAACCGTATAATGAGAATACGTAAGTCAAACACAGTTGCTCCGTTCGTCTAGACCGGTCAAGGATAGTGGACTTTCACTCCATCGACCAGGGTTCAAATCCCTGACGGAGCATTTTACTTTTTCCAGGTGGAAGGATGAGATTCATAAGGCCCGGTTGGGGCAAAATCGCGAAAATGTGCGAGGCGCTCGCGAAAAAAGTCAGGGGTTACAAGCCGGACGTGCTAATCGGGATATCGCGCGGAGGGCTGGTCCCAGTTCGCCTGCTCTCCGACATCCTGGACAACGGCAATGTGGCAATCATGAGAATCGAGTTCTATAAGGGGATTGGCAAGACCAGCAAATCCCCGAAAATAACCCAGCCCCTCACCGTGAGCCTGAAGGGAAAACGGGTGCTCATCGTGGATGACGTGGCAGACACGGGCAACTCGCTCATGGCGGCTGCGGATTATGTCAGGAAGCTGGGGGCGAAACAAAGCAAAATAGCAACATTGCACTTCAAGCCCACTTCGGCGTTCAGGCCGGATTTTTTCCTGGAAAGCACGGATGCCTGGATAATCTATCCGTGGGAACTGCACGAGGCGGAAAGGGAATTGAGGAAAAAACGGACTGCTTAGCGCAACGGCGCGAGCCTCTCGGACGTTTTAGCGGTTTCTTTGTTTGGAAGCCGCATTGGAGGCTGCGTGGAGAACCTCAGGCTTTTTCCGATAAGCGGTTCAGGGTCCAGGTAGCCTGCTGCCAGAAGGCCTTTCCTGCCCCTTATGCCCCTGGCGGCCGGAGGCATTATGGAAGCGACACCGCTCTTCACGTCAGGATTCAGGGATTTCAGGAATGCCGGGCTGATTGTTTTGGCCTCGTATATCTCCATGAAATCACGGGCTGACCAGAGGTTTCCGCCAATCTGGAAGCGGGTGCTTGCGGTCACATGCAGGTGTGGGTAGGCTACGGCCGGAGAATTCCCGGTGTATGCCACGACCCTGCTCACGCCTGGCTCTGAAAGAAGCTCTGTGCCGAGGTGCTTCTCGTTGAGGACCTTGAATGTCCTCCGGTCAAGATGCAGCAGTGCGAGGAAATAGGGCTGCTGCTTGTCCGGCACGAAGAACAGCAGCGCGTTCCCCATGGATTCGCCGGGCTTTGAACCATGCCGCGTGACTCCGATGAGAACCATTCTTTCCGCAGGCATTTGCAGCGGCGTGCCGATTGGGACGAAAAGGTCCATTCCGTTGTGGGCGCTGGGGCGGTTCGCACCGGTGGCTCCGAAAAACCTGGTTCCCAGGTGCACGGCCTGAATGGCATCCTCGAAAGGGTCCTGCTTCACGGGCACGATGTCTTTTACGCCTGCCATGGGCTGGACATACTTAAAAGAAATTAAAAACCAGACTCACCTGAGCCGCACGGCTTCCAGGTTCGCCATTGCGCGCGACTCCTTGCGCAGCATCATGCCCGCCGAGCGCGCGAAATCCTCGGTCTTGCCCCAGTCGCCGTGCATCGTGATTATGCGCTCGGGCGTGGGCCGCAGGTTCTTCAGGTATGCCATGAGCTGCGCCCTGTCGCTGTGGCCCGAGAACCCTTCCGCGGTCGCGATTTGCATCTTGACCTCGAGCATCTTGGTCTTGCCGTCGTCGCCGATGGTGGGTATCTCCTTCTGGCCGGACTGTATCTTCGCACCCAGGGACAGCGCGCTCTGGTAGCCGACGAACACCAGCGTGTTCTTCTCATCGCCGCACATCATCTTTAGGTAATCCAGCGACGGGCCTCCTGCGAGCATTCCGGAGGGGGCGACTATGATGCACGGCTCCCCGTTCGCTATGGCTTCCCGGTCCGCGGCCTTCGCCACCTTTATCATGGGCGATTCGAACGGGCTCCTGTCCGAGAGTATGCGCCTCTGCAGCTGCTCCCTCAGGTACTCCGGATAGGCGGTGTGTATCGCCGATGCCTCCAGCACCATGCCGTCTATGTAGACCGGGATGTTGAGGTCCGGGTTGCGCCTGTAGAATTCCTCCAGCACGAGCAGTATCTCCTGGCTTCTTCCGACCGCGAACACCGGGATGAGCACCTTGCCCCTCCGGTTAACGGTGGCGGTTATGAGGTCCCACAGGTTTTTCTCGCTGTCGAAGCGGGCTATGGAGTGGTCGTTCTTGCCCCCGTAGGTGGACTCTATGAGCAGCGTCTCGAGCCGCGGGAAGCGGGTGTTCGCGGGGTCGAAAAGCCGCGTGAAGCCGAACTTCATGTCCGCGGAGTAGACCAGGTTGTGCGCGCCCTCGCCCACGTGGAGGTGGACCGAGGCCGAGCCGAGTATGTGGCCGGCGTTGTAGAGCGTCATCTTTATCTCCGGAGTGATGTCCACCACTTCGCCGTAGTCCACGGTTATGATGTGGCGCAGCTCGTTGTAGATGTCCTTCTTGGAGTATATGGGCTCGACGTTGAACGCCTTCTTGGCCAGGTTGATGTAGTCCTGCTGCAGCAGCACCATCAGGTCCCTGGTCGGCGGGGTGCAGTACACCGGGCCGTCGTAGCCGTAGGCGAACAAATAGGGCAGGAAGCCCATGTGGTCCATATGGCCGTGGGATATCACCACCGCGTCTATCTCGCTTATGGAGAATCCGGTCATGTTGAGGTATGGGTACGCCTTGGTCGGGTCGCCGGTGGCGGTGTTCACCCCCACGTCTATGAGCACCTTGGAGTTGGGCGACTGCACCAGCAGGCACGACCTGCCGACTTCGCGGAAGCCCCCCAGCGCCACCACCCGTATCCAGTCGGAGGTGGCAACGGGCTGGCATATCTTCTTGCCGATATTAACCAGGAACTTCTTCCTCTCGGCGGCCTCGGCCACCACTATCTTGCGCACTCCCTCCAGCGTCACGGAAGGCATGGTGGGCGCCCTTATGGCTATTGGGGCCCATCCCGTCCTGAGCATGATTTCCTTTAGCACGGAACCGCCCTTGCCTATGACAAGGCCGGGCTTGAGGGCCTCTATGTGCACCTCGCACATTTCGGGCACGAACCGCAGCGAACGGATGGATGCCTCTGCCGGGATTGTCTGCTCTATGAACTTCTTGGCGTCCTCCACGTTCATGAGCGCGGACGGGTCCACCCGTATGGTGACTTTCTTCTTGAGCGCGCCCGCCAGCTGCCTGATGAGCTGGTCGTTCTGGTAGAATGCCCCGATGTTCTTTATGTAGATGACCGTGGACAGCCCTTCCGGCTCGCTCCGCGTCACCTCGCATTCCTTGGGCATGGTCTCATTGATTATTTTCTCTATGTCTTTGTAGTGCAATGCAACACCCCCTGTTGTTAATGGTTTTTTCGGTTCCGGGATTTTGCCCGGGTTTTTAGAATAAAAAGGACGTATGGAAAGGAAAAAGAACCTATAAATCGCGACCCTGCATACCCCTCAGAGCAGTTTCTTCACATCTTCGCGGTCCATTCTCTTGAACCCCTGCCTGGTGATAGAGGTAAGGTCGATGTTCTCGCCGGAGCCTGCGTCGCGCCTCATGGCCGCGCGCACGGCCTTGGCAGCTATTGGCAGGTTGGCCTCCACGGGCTTGTCCTCCTGGAATAATTCCTCAAGCACACCATACGCTATGGGAGAGCCGCTGCCGGTGGATGTCATCTTCTCCTCTGTGACGCCGCCCAGCATGTCCACGCTGAACAGCCTCGGCTTCTCGTCAATGCCGCCAAGGAGCAGCTGGACGTAGAATGGGAAGTACTTGTACTGCGCGAGTATGTTGGCCAGCAGCGTCGCCGCGGCCTCCACGCTTATCTTCTTCTCCTGCTTGAGCTCGTAGAGCTTGGCCTCGGCCTTCATCCAGCGCACCAGCATCTGGGCATCGCCCACGCCGCCCGCAATCGTCATGGCTATATGGTCGTTTATCGCGTATATCTTGTCTATGTCCTTGGAAGCGATGAAATACCCCATCGTCGCGCGGCGGTCCGACGCCATCACTATGCCATCCTTACAGACAAGGCCGACGGTGGTCGTGCCGGTCTTCTTCACGGTTTCCCTATTGGATTCGCTGTCCATAAAACTTACCTCGGGAGAATACGTCACAGGTTATACTATGGCGTAATGTTTATATACGTTTTGAAGCCGGCGGCGCTGTTTCGTGACTGTCCGGAAACCAGGGTGCCTCCCGTAATCGCTCCGGCCGTCGGTCCTGCAATCAGGCGCGCTTATTCGGTTTTGAATGCCAGGTCGGCCTTGGCATGCAGCTGGAAGCAGCCCTCTTCGGCTTCGATTTCCATCCCTGGCAGGCTTTCCAGCCGCGGCTTTATGAGCAGGAATTCCGAAACCGTTGAATACAGCGCACCCAGCGCGTTCTTGAGCGCGGCGATTTTCATCTTCGCCCTGTCCTCGGGCGCCGGCGTTTCTTCGCCGGCTTTCTCGTAGCTGAATCCGGCAGTGACTTCCGCCTCGATGCCATGAATCTCGCCTGTGGCCTTCACGGCTATCTGCTCCAGCCCCGGCCCCTTGGTTATGGCCGCGGACACGAATTCAAATGTCTTCTCGAGCGCCGCCTTGAACGCGGATGCCCTGCACTCGGCTTCGGCGGCCATCATCTTTGTGAATGATTTCCTTGCAGCTTTGCTTTCACGCTTTGCCGCCCTCATCAGGCGCCTGTCCGTCTCGATAACCGTAGTATATGTGGCCACCGCTTCCTGGAGCTGCATGGACGGAGCCTTGAGCATGCCCGCGGCCCTGAAGAAATAATCCCTGGTCTCGCGCCTATTGGACCATGCCTCGAGGATATGCTGGATTTTCGGTTCGCCCTGCCTTGCCAGGATTCTCAGCATCTCGTTCTCCTGGCCGCTATCTTCCACAGCCTGCATCACCAGCGCGTTTCCCTTTTCAGAGCCCACCAGGCAACGGATTGCCATTGCCCTGGTTCCAGGGTAGTGCAGCGCCCTTTCAAGGCTTGCGTCGCCGCCTTTTTCCAGCAGCCTTGAGACAAGCGCCAACTCGTCAGCCAGAGTGACCGCCGAGCTGACCGCCGCGCACTCGAGCACGTCAAGGGCCATTTTCGGGTCTTCCACCAGCTTCGTGAACAGGAGCATGACTGCGGGACCGCCCGCATCTGAGACGGATTTGAGCATCGCCGCCCTCTCGCCGTTTTCTGCGGCTGAAATCGCGCCCAGCATGATTGCCCTGCCTTTCTCCTGCCCGATAATCGCGGGCACGAGGCGTTCCTTGTGGCAGCATTGTTCCATGACGCCCGCATAATCATTCTTCATGGCGACATCCAGCGCCCAAACCTGCAGCTGGTCGTCCCTAACGGAATGGGAAAGCATTTCCATGCGCGCCTCCGTGTCCGTGTCCCCGAGCAGCGCAAATGCCGCCCTGGCGCATGAGAGCCGCAGCCCGGGGTGATTATGGTATACGTTGCATTCGGTCTCGTCTTCAATAATCACGGATATTTGTGCGGACATTTTTTGGATTGCCGCATCAATGTCGGGGTTCCTGGCCTCGAGCGCGCAGCTTATGGCGAGCGTCCTCAGGGCATCCGCGAGGTTCGCGCCTGCGGCTGCACGGTTCTCGTCAATGCACATTTCCATGGTCTGCTCGTTGAATTCCCTTGCCATCTGGGCGAGCGCCCTGGCCTTGTCCTTGAGGTCCATGGATGGGGACATGTAAAGGCCGGTGAGCTTTTCAGCCGCGCCCTCCTCGCCCCTGCAGACCCCCTTGATGGCCTCGCTGATTTCCCTGCGCTGTTCTCCGCCGAACAGATTGCCGAATATCGGCCTACGTGCCGGGGTGCGGGCGCACTGGGAAACCGGACCGCTTGCTTTAGCCATAGCCTGGTCTGCTGTGGTAGTATCGGACATATGATGTATTATGCAGCTGAAGTTTATAAATGTTGTGTTTTATGGATTTTTTTGTCCAATTTGCCATTTCCGCGCCTCCAGGTAGGCGAAGACCAGGAACGAGAGGCCGATGGCGGCCGCCCATTCGCGCACGCCGAGGGGCTCGACGTGGAACAGCGCGTTCATAGCAGGATTGTAAAGTATGAAAACCTGGAGCGCCAGCGAGATTACGGTGACATAGACGAGCCAGCGGTTGCTGAGAATGCCTGCCAGCCCGGGCCTGCCAAGGCTGCGGGCGGAGAACGCCTCTGCCGCCTCGGAAAGCACCACCATGGTGAACACGAGGCTTTGGGCGAGCGCGATGTCGCCTTGCCTCACCAGGAGCGCGAACGCCCCGATGCTTGCAATGGTCACGATTGCTGGCGCCTCCAATATGAAAGCCCGCGTGCCCTTCCATATGCTCTCGCCCTTCTGCCTTGGCTTCCTTTTCATCACGCCGCGCTCCACCGGGTCCAGGGCGAGCGCGACGGCAGGCAGCCCGTCTGTCACGAGGTTTATCCAGAGTATCTGTATGGCAACCAGCGGCAGCGGCAGGCCGAGCATCACGGCGAAGAACACAATACCCACCTCGGCGATGTTCCCGGAAAGCAGGTAGGCGAGAGTCTTCTTTATGTTGTCGTACACGCCCCTGCCCTCCTCCACGGCCGCGACTATTGCAGCGAAATTGTCGTCTGCGAGCACCATGTCCGAGCTCTCCTTTGCCACCTCGGTGCCCGTGATGCCCATGGCCACGCCGATGTCCGCCCTTTTGAGGGCCGGGGCGTCATTGACCCCGTCCCCGGTCATTGCGACCACGTGGCCTTTCCGGTTCAGCGCCTCCACTATGCGGAGCTTGTGGCCCGGTGAAACGCGCGCATACACTGAAACCTTTTCCACGCAGGACTCGAGCTTTTCCTGGTCCATGGCGTCGAGTTCATCTCCGGTGAGCACCTCGCCGTTTCCTATTGTAAGCTCCTGCGCTATTGCTTTGGCGGTGAGCGGGTGGTCTCCGGTTATCATTATCACGCGGATGCCCGCGCTCCTGCAGAGCTCCAGCGCACCGCGCACCTCTTCCCGCGGGCTGTCCATCATCCCGGCTATGCCGACGAATATGAGAGTTTTCTCCGCGGACGCCTGCTGGAGTTTTCCGGTTCCGGATTCCTTGTATGCGAGCGCGAGCGTGCGGTATCCCCTGGAGGCGAGCGAGTCGTTTTCCTTGTGGATTCTTTCCCTGTCCAAGGCGGTGAGATTTCTCGCCTTCCCGTTTTCCAGGACCAGCGAAGATGCCGCGAGCACGGACTCCGGCGCGCCCTTCACGTACGTCATGCGCCCGGCGCCGGCTTTCCGCACCACTGCCATCATTTTCCTTTCCGAGTCGAACGGGAATTCCATCACCGCGGGCCGCTCCCTGTCCATGGGCTCCTTCCAAATGCCCGCCTTGGCACCGAGCGCGAGCAGCGCGCCTTCCGTGGGGTCGCCTATCACGTGCCATGCTTCGCGCTCCTTGCGCAGGTACGCGCTGTTGCAGAGCACGCCTATTTCCATGAGCATGCGCAGGCTAGGGGACGGCTTTGCCAGCTCCGTGCCCCGGGCGGAGAACCCGCCCCTGGGCGCATAGCCTGAGCCGGAGACGTCCACCCACTCGCCGGCCAGGAGCACTTTCCGGACAGTCATCTCGTTCCTGGTGAGGGTGCCGGTCTTGTCCGTGCAGATGACGTCCGCGCAGCCCAGGGTCTCCACGGACTTGAGCTTCTTCACTATGGCGTTCCTCGCAGACATGCGCTGCACGCCGATTGCCAGCGTTATCACCACCACCGCGGGAAGACCCTCGGGTATGGCGGCGACGGCGAGGCTCACGGAGGTGAGGAACATGTCGAGGGGCCCGAAGCCGCGCAGCAGGCCGGCAATGAAAATGAGCGCGCAGAGCGCCACCACACCGGTACCGAGCTGCTTTCCCATGCGCTCCAGGTCCTTTTCCACGGGCGTACGCTCCTTCTCTGCCGCCTGGGCCATCTCGGATATCCTGCCCATGCGGGTACTCATGCCTGTTTCGGCCACCACCATCCTTCCCCGGCCCGAAGCCACCACGGTGCCCATCCAGATGCCGCTCGCCCCGGCAGGCTTGCCCACAGGAACGCTTTCTCCGGTGAGCGCGGCTTCGTCGGCCGCGAGGCCGAATGACTGGACGACGATGCCGTCCGCAGGAACGCGGTCGCCGGCCTCCAGCAGGACCACGTCTCCGGGCACGAGGCTGCGCGCATCCAGGACAACCACGTGATTGTCCCTGAGGCAGAGAGCCTTGCTGGAAACCATTCTTCTGAGCGCCTCGAAGGACTTCTCGGCCCTGTACTCCTGGGCAAAGCCGAGCGCGGCCTGCATTAGCACGATTGCGCATATCATGGCTGCGTCGAGCGTTTCCCCGAGAAAGAGGGCCACGGCCGCAGCGGCCAGAAGCAGCAGCACGAGGAAATCCGTGAAATGCATGAGGAATTGCACGATTGCCGGCCGCTTTTTCCGCTCCCTGAGCTCGTTGGAACCGTATTTGGCGAGGCGGGCGGCTGCCTCTTCGGAAGAAAGCCCTTCCGTAGCGGAATCGTCCTTTTTGTTCGCCATCGGAAAAGGATTCCCTTGCATGGATTAAATAGATTGCTGCTGCGGGTTTGATTGCGGCTAATGTGTTATGGACCTGAGCGTTACCTCGAAATCCAGGTCCTTGCCTGCGAGCGGATTGTTCTCGTCCATCACCACGGTCTCGTTGTCCACATGAACAGCCCTTGAGGTAGCATTCACCCCGCTGAGATGGGTCACGGTATATGTGTGACCCTGCACGACGTCGACTCGGATTACGATGGTGTCGTTTGTGACGTTCACCACGGTCTGGGGCAGGCCGCCCACGGCGAACTGCTGCCCGGGGGAAATGAGGTATCTGATGCGGACGGTGTCATTGGTGAAATTGTCCACGGCCACGTAGCCGACCGCGCTGGGGAACACCTTGCCCTTTTCCACGCTGACGTTCTGCGAGACGAAATAATCCATGGGCACGTTCTCGTACACGGACATGTTGTAATAGCGCGACTGGTTCATTATCTTCGAGGGGTCCGAAAGGCCGTAGCCGTCAACCGCGGCCACCGTGAAGTTCTTCGTTTCACCCTGTTCCATGCCCACGATGCCGTTCACGAATCCGTTTATCTTCTGCCCGCCGAGCATGAGCCGCAGTGACATGGGCTGGTAGGTTCTTGAGGGGCTGGCTATGCCGGAGCGGCTTGCGACGTCCGGAAGCGAAGTGTCGATGACCTTGCCGTCCACGCGCAGCGTGTAATCCACGGAGACCAGGTCCCCGTACTGCGCGGCGGGCGTGGCGTTCTGCTGCGGCTGCTGCTGCCCGGTGCACCCGGCCATCAGAAGTGCCATTGACAGGAAAAACACTGTGAGGAGTATTTTTTTCATGGATGGTTTCTGCCAGTAATGCTTTTTATTGATATGGTAACATGAAAAGAACGCCCGCTTTTCAGGGGGTCATAGTATAACTAGGTAGTACGGCAGGCTCCAGATCCCGCCTTCTTACGAAGGCACAATGAGGCCGACACCTGCATATCGGAGTTCAAATCTCCGTGACCCCAGATTTCAACTCCTTTTTTTGCCGTACACAACCTTTTATAAACCTTTTCAGACATATTTAAACACATAAGATAAGGAAAGACCAGTGAGCATCATGCAGAGTCCAACTACCAGACGTCCAGAAACAGTCCGCCTCGGCGAAATACTGCGCAGGTGCAGCCCCGCGAACCGGGATGTTCCTGTGGATGTGCTTGAGGAACGCGTACTCAGGGCATGCGGACACAAGACGCCGCGGATCAGGGTGGATGCCGTAGCGGTTGAAAGCACGATGCGCGGGCCTGAAGACGAAGTACGCTCGGCCAGGTCCGACTTTGCAGGCATTCTGGGGCCGCGCGGCCTCGGGGAACTGGAGGTGCGCGCCGCTGCCAGAAAAATATTGGACGCCATAGGCAGGGTGGATGAAAGCCAGCGCAAGGATGCACTCGGCGAAACGATAACCGACCTGGCGAGAATAATCGGGATGATGAAGAACGGCCCGGAGAGGCAGGCGGCGGCCACGGGCCTTGTGAAGGAACTTTTGGAAGTGATGAGGGGTGCCGGACACGACACTAAAGAGCTCGTCGAGCAAAGGCTCTGGAATTCGGACCTGAGGTCCACGGTCATAGAATTAAGCGTGCAGGCCAAGGCAAGCCCTGGGAACGGGAGCTTCTCAGCTCGTGGAGAGATACATGTTTCTAATAAGAGACGAACACCTGCCTACGGGACAGGTACTGATGACAAAACGCCACGGCTCGCGGCAGTGATAATCCGGGATGACGCTGCGCCAGCTGAAAGCGCCGAAGCCCATGCCGACGAGGCAGAAGTTACGGCGCGGATACTCAGTTCCCAGGACGTGGAACCCCTGGAGGACAAGCCTGCGGCCGTGCCGCAAGCAGTCCCGAAGCCCATGGCGCCCATGGACCTGGCCCTGTTCAGTGCGATTGAGGCCAAAGACGTTTCAGCAACCGAGGAGGCGCTTGGCGCTGGTGCGGATGTCAATGCCAGGGACGAATGCGGACAGACTCCGTTCATACGCGCGGCAGTCAATGGCGACAGACAGATGGCAGGGATGCTGGAAAAATGGAACGCAGACATCAACCAGCAGGATAACGAGGGATGGACCGCGCTCATGTTCGCGGCATCAAGCGGAAACCGCCAGCTGATCATAGAAATACTTTTCCTGGGTGCAAGACGCTATACCCGGAACAACCGCGGCGAAACCGCGCGCATGCTGGCAGCGGGCCACCCGGAAATAGTAAAAGTGCTTGACGACGACGTGGAGTAGGGATAACCGGTCCGGAGGGGCGGGCAGGGGTTCGGCGCCATCGTGGCTCCGCATGCGGCATTAGTCAAGCACCGAAGGACTTTCGGAGCATTAGAAGAACTGGAGACGACGAATCCTTAGAACACAGAAAGAAAACAACGAATTACTGCACTACTGGGAAGACGTTAGAACATCTAGTCCAGCCAGCATTTCGCGTCCAGCCCCAGGTCCGTGGGCAGCCCGGTTATGGAGAAGGTGATGTTCTTCTTGTCGTTCAGGTAGATGTCCACGCACGACCTCCTGGAAAGGTAAATGCCGGTGCCCTCGTATATCGTGGCGTTCACGCAGCGCCTTCCGGCATCGAAGCCGTCGTTGCTGAACCAGTAGTTGACCGTGAGCGTGCCGGGCAGCAGCCGGCAGTTCTGCGATATGGTAGTTATCCTGGACGAAGGGGCGTCGGTTCCGCTCATCACCTTCTTCACGCCCAGGCCCCACTGGTCCTCGGGATATACGATTACATTATCCGAGGGTGATTTTGAAAACTCAGACGCCCCCATCGCAACCGCGGCCGCGAAATCCGAACCGTCCAGGGCCCGCAGGTCCACGGGGACGAGCGAGCCGTCCAGGCGCGCATACGCCGCGAGCACGGCATCCGGCGTTTTTATCACAGCGCTTTTCATTCCCGCGGCCTCCATGCAGGCTGCGAAAAGCACGGAAAGGCCGGCGCAGTCGCCGGAGCGCGCCTTGAGCACGTCCGCAGGGAAAGCGAGCGTTCCGGAATAGCAGGCGCCCTGGCTTTTTTCCACCTGGATGCTGCGCGCCTGGAGATGGCCGAATATCTGCCGCGCGGCGCGCTCCTTCTGGTCGTCGGTTTTCAGGTCGGCTCCAAGCGTCGCATCCAGGGCCAGGTCCTTCACGGACGGGTCGTCGGAATCCGCCCACACCGCAGCGGCCTCCGGGACGTTCCAGTTGAAATAGCCCAGTGGCTGCAGAATCACGTCGGTCGCAAACGAGCCGGTGCGGTTCGTGCTTCCGCCGGAGTATTGCAGGGCGATTTTGAGCCTTGCCGTGGAGTTTTCCGAAGGAACGAGCGCCTTTTCATTGAATGAGGGCGTGTAGTTGAACACCAGCGAGTCTCCTGGCGCGATTGCCCCGATGTCGTATACGTTGACTCCGGTGTAACCCTGGATCTCGGGCTTGGCCCTGATGAGGGATGTCTGCGCGTTGCCCGTGTTCCTCATGATTACCCTGATGACCGGCCCCACGCCCTTCTCTATGGTTTTCGGGGGCACGGCATAGAGCACCACCGGCGACAGGGGAACCACGGACACGTTTCCGATGATGATTTCACCCACGCTTGCCGAACATGCGTTGCCCGGACCGCAGGTGTAGCCCGCGGGGCAGCCGCAGTCCGCGCAGCAGTTCGTGGAATCCTCGCCAGCCTGGCAGCCGAACTTGCCGCAGACTGCCTTTTCCACGCAGGAATTGTTCACGCAGCCGTAATCAGCGCCGCACGCCGGGTTGCCGTATGCGCAGCCGGATGCAGGCGGATTCGGGGATGGCGAAGAAATATTGGTTGTGGCGTTGGTTGTGGCTGGCGGAACGGCTGGAGCCGCGCAGGTGTTGTTGATGCATTGCTGGCCCTGGCCGCAGGCCGGGTTCTGGTATGCGCAGCCGGATGAGGGCTGGGGCGCGACGGTGGCGTTGGCGTCGTTTCCTCCTGAAAGCGGCTTCATGAGGCAGCCGTAGAGCAGGAGAACACAAAGGAAGAGCACTGCGAAAATTGATGGATGTCTGCCCATGGCAACCGTTAACGAATAAGATAGAAACGTCTTTTAGCTTTTCCCATTCTATTCTTTCCGTATGCCAGGCACGATGGAGTTTCTCAGGAGGAGCGCGGAAGAGAGAAAAACCGTGCTGTGCTTCGGCATGGACCCGGTCCTTGAGAGGATAAACGCCGGCTCCGCCACCGGCGCGATTGAGGAGCGCATCGAGCCTTTTTTCCACGGCATCACGGACAGGCTGCTGGAGGAAAACGAAATCGCGGCCATAAAGCCGAATTACGCCTATTTCGCGAAATACGGGTTCGACGGCCTGTACGTGCTCGAGGGCATCATGCAGCGCTACAAAAACAAGATTCCCATAATCCTGGACGGGAAGCGCGGCGACATCGGAAAGTCCAGCGAGGCGTATGCCGCCGAGGCCTTCGATTTCTGGGGCGCGGACGCGCTCACCGTAAGCCCTTACATGGGCGAGGATTCGGTGAGGCCCTTTGCCCGCGAAGGGAAGCTCGCCTACGTGCTCTGCAGGACGTCCAACGAGGGGGCGCGGGATTTCCAGGAGCTCAGATGCGGCAGGAAATTCCTCTATGAAATAGTCGCCGAGAAGGCCGTGTCCTGGGGCTGCGGGCTGGTTGTCGGAGCCACGAGCGATTCCATAAAGAGGCTCGTGAAGGCGGCCGGAAACGAGGTCCCGTTCCTGATTCCTGGAATCGGGGCGCAGGGCGGGGACCTGGAGATGGTGATGGAGGCGCTGAAACCCAACCCCCACATCCACCGCATAAGCGCGAGCGCGTCCATCGCCTATGCATACGAGAAAGCAGGCGGCAATCCGGTTGAGGCCGCACTGAAGGAAGCGCAGAAGCTGAATGCCGTGATACGGGAATACGTCCCCAGATTTTCCAAATAACAGCCCCTGATCGCCCTACTTCGTCATTCGCCATATCCCGATACGATAAATTAAAAGCGCTATTCTTCCTATCAGGAGACGACTCCCGAATGAACAACAATGAAAACAGGTGATATGTTGGCTTTCAGCATAAAAATCGGCGCCCAGGCCGGGGCGGGCGTTATGGTGACCGGCCGCTCGCTGGCCAAATGCTTCACGCGCGGCGGGCTCAATGTGGTGGCTTACCCGGAATACCCGTCCATAATACGCGGCGGCCACAATTCCTACCAGGTGGTGGTATCGGACAAGCCGGTGCACTCGCCCCTGATGCACAGCGACATCGTGGTCGCTCTCAACCAGGATGCGGTGCTTTTCCACAAGGACTCGCTTTCCAAGGGAGGCGCCCTGATATACGATTCCAGAATAGACGCGCAAAAGTTCAAGCCAAGGAAGGACATACTGCTGTTCCGGCTTCCGATAGAGGACCTGCTGGCCAAATCAGGAGCCACGGCGAAGATGGCGAACACGGTCGCGCTCGGCGCCGCGCTAGCGGTTTCCGGCTATCCGTTCGGCTTGCTCGAAACCGTGCTGCGCGACGAGTTCACGCGCAAGGGCGAGAACATTGTCAGGGAAAACATCTCCGCGGCCAGGGCGGGCTACGACCATGCGAAAGCTGATTTCAAGGGGTTCGGCAAAAGCCTGAAGCCGGCCTCTGACAAAAGGAAGATATTCTTGGAGGGCAACGAGGCGGTGGCGCTCGGAGCGGTGAAGGCGGGCATGAAGTTCTACGTCGCCTACCCAATGACCCCGGCATCCACCCTGCTCCACTACTTCTGCGAGAACGACCGCAAACTCGACATAGTGGTGAAGCAGACCGAGGACGAGATAGCTGCCATGAATTACGCCGTGGGCGCGAACTTCGCGGGCGTGCGCGCCATGACCGGCACGTCTGGCGGAGGGTTCTCGCTCATGGTCGAGGCCCTTGGCATGGCTGCGGAATCCGAGACGCCGGTGGTCGTGACGCTGGTCTCCAGGCCAGGGCCCGGCACCTGCATGCCCACCTGGACCGAGCAGGCGGAACTGAGGTTCGCGCTCCACGCATCACAGGGCGAATTCCTGCGCGTGATACTCGCGCCCGGGGACGTGGACGAATGCTTCAATCTCGCATGGCGGGCATTCAACTTCGCGGACAAGTACCAGATGCCCGTAATCATACTGCTGGACAAGTTCCTCGGTGAAAGCACGTTCTCCACTGAACGGTTCGATGAAAGCAAAGTGAAAATAGAGCGCGGGAAGATAGCGAAGGACCTTCCCGAACTCCCCCCTAACACGCGCTTCAGGCGCTATGCCCTGTCTGCGGACGGCGTGTCGGCGCGGCCGCTTCCGGGTGAGCCCGAAGGCATGCACGTGGCCACGAGCTACGAGCACGACGAGACCGGCTACAGCTCCGAGGATTTCTCAGTGCGCAAGGCACAGGTGGACAAGAGGATGGCGAAGCTGGATGCGCTGGTGAAGGAGATTCCTGGCCCGGCGCTTTATGGCAGGAAAACCGCGGATGTCACGCTCGTGTGCTGGGGCAGCCAGAAGCTTCCCTGCCTGGACAGCCTGGAGATGCTCGCGGAAAAGGGCGTGACTGCGAACCTGCTCCACTTCTCCTACTTGTTCCCGGTGAATGTGAAAGAAGTGCAAAAGGCGCTCGCGAAATGCAAAAAGACCGTGCTCGTGGAAAACAACGCCACTGCGCAGCTCGCGGGCCTGCTCAAGGAATACGCGGACGCGGGGTTCGATTTCCATCTGCTGAAGTACGACGGCAGGCAGTTCTTCCCTGAGCAGATAGCCGGCGAGGTGGCAAAGCTCGCGGAAAAGGGATTCAAAGGCAGGAAGGAAATCCGAATCGGGGATGCGGACTACGAGTATTACAATACCCAAAGGTACGGGCTCTAGGTGGTCATGATGGCGACTGTCGAGGAATTGGGCGTGAAGCAGAGGGTGCAGTGGTGCCCCGGCTGCGGGAACATGGGCGTCCTTGCCGCCCTCAAGGGGGCGCTGGCCGAACTGGGCCTGAACAGGCATGAGACCGTCATCGTGTCAGGGATAGGCTGTTCGGGAAAGATGCCGCACTACCTGGGCACTTATGGCTTTGAGTCCCTGCACGGCAGGTCCCTGCCCGTTGCATCCGCCATAAAGCTCGCGAACACCGGCCTCACCGTGATAGCCGAGGGCGGGGACGGCGACGGCTATGGCATAGGGGTGCAGCACTTCGTACATATCATGAGGAGGAATTACGACCTGACATACATCGTGCATGACAACCAGGTGTACGGCCTCACGACAGGCCAGGCGGCCCCTACTGCGCTGCTGGGCATGAAAACAAAGACCACGCCCTGGGGCGTGGTCGAAACGCCCTTCAATCCGATTTCAACCGCAATAAACGGAGGCGCGACCTATGTGGCGCGCGGCTTCGCAGGCGACATCCCGCATCTCAAGGAACTCATCAAAGGTGCGATTACGCACAAGGGGTTCGCACTGGTGGACGTGCTCCAGCCGTGCGTGACGTTCAATTACCTGAACACCTACCAGTGGTTCCAGGAGCGGGTGTACAAGCTGGAGGCCGCGGGCCATGACCCCAAAGACAGGGCCGCGGCCATGGAAAAGGCGATGGAGGATTCGAAAAGCGATTACAAGAAGGTCCCCATCGGGCTGTTCTACAAGGAGGAGCGGCCGACCTACGAGGAGACGCTTCCCCAGATAAAGGACACGCCGCTGGTGAAGCACGACATAAGCAACGTGGACATATCAACGGCGTACGAGGATTTGGAGTAGGAATGGGTGCTAATTAGCCGGCGCTCGCCTGAGCGGAGCGGGAATGGGCGCCTGTGCTTTTCTCCCCTTGGGCCCGCGGCGCCTGATTTGCTTAAGTTGAATGATCAGTGCGTGCGAGTCTGCTGCCAGCGTGGCGCGTTCCGTTCCGTTCAGGCCTGCACCGGCCATCCGATATTCGGTTCTTGCCCGTGCCAGGTAGGAATCCAACCGGCTTCCCGCTTCCGTAGACCTGGTCCGGCTTTTCTCAGCGGAAATCAGCTCGACCACCTGGTCCTCTCCCACAAGGTCCCTGAGCACATGGAATGCGGTTTCGCGCACTGCCGCGGCAGCATCCTTCAGCAGGTCCACGAGCTGCGGGGCGAAGAAAGCCTCCTGCATCCTGCCTATGGAAATGGCCGACCATCTCCTGACGTTCTCGTTCCGGTCCGTCAATACCGAAAGCAGGTGCCCATATTTGGTTACCGGCAGGCTGACGAGCCTGTCTGCCGCTGCAGAGCATTCCGCCTCGCTGCCCGTTCGGAAAACGCCTATGAGGAATTGTGAGCTGTCGGAATTACGGATGCTGTCCATGGACAGCGCGATTTCATCAGCCAGAATATCTCCCCTTTCCTGTTACTCTTTTCTTGTTACTATTTATGTAAAAATATTTATAAAGGGAACTGGGGAATGCGAAAGCAATTTAAGCACTTATGTTTATCAATAATCACATGTTTGAAAACCTGAAACCGCGGAACCCCGGTCCGGAGATGCTCAGGGCACTGGAAGAAAGGATGCGCGCACCGAAATGGGGAGGGGCGGTTTTCCTGGGCAGGAAAGAATGCCTTCTTGATTTCTGCGAATACGACCGCGAAACCCTGCGAAGGATAGGGAAAAGGCCGGAAGATATTTCTTCAAGGCTGGACGAACTGACGCGCTCATATAAGGGCGAGTGCATGCGGGAGGGCTCATGGAGCAAAACGGACTATGACAAGTACGGCGGAAGGGTGCTGCGCAAGGACGGCCTTGTGATAAGCGGAGTGCGTTACCCGACCTATCCGGAGTTCTGCCCCTTTGGCCCGGAAATCAGGGTAAAAGGCTGGTCCCCTTTGCGCGGGCTGCTGGTTGGGGAGGGCTCAGGAGCGGACCTTTACCAGGCCTGCGAGGGCCAGCAGGACCTCGGAACATGGGATTTCTACGTGGAGCGGGCGGATAAGGGCGAGGTTATTTTTTTCGGCGACCTGGTGATTCATCTGATTGAAGCGCATCATTTTTCCGAAGGCCGGGTTACGAAGTACAGGCTGGACCCCCTGCGGGCCGCGTATGTGCTCGGCATGATTGACGAAGCTACGTACGGGGCAGAAAAGCCCAGGGAGAGGCTATACGACCCGAACATGTCCGGGGATTAAAAATCAACAGCGGCAATATTTGTTCGTGCAACTCATTCCACGCGCGTACCAGCTTTCCATATTCGAATCCGCCATGGCAAGGGGCAACACGCTGGTCGTGCTCCCCACCGGGCTCGGCAAGACACTCATCGCGCTCATGCTCATAAGGCAGAAGATGAAGGAGGGGCGCTGCCTTTTCCTCACACCCACGAAACCGCTCGCGAAACAGCACGCGGACTCCATAAGGGAAATCCTGGAGCTGGACGAGAAGAGCGTCTCGCTCGTGACAGGGGAGATGGCGCCCGCAAAAAGGAAGCTGGAGTATGAAAAGGACGTCATTGTCTCCACGCCCCAGACAATTCGCAACGATATCATGCACAACAGGTTCGGCACGAACTTCAAACTGGTGATTTTTGACGAGGCCCACCGCTCGGTGGGGAATTACGCATACACTTACATTGCGGAAAAGATGAAGGATGAGTCCCTGTTCGTCGGCCTGACCGCGTCGCCAGGCGGAAGGCGTGAGCGGATAACGGGGGTGCTGGACGCGCTCTTCATAAAGAACATAGAGATACGGACCTCCATTGACCCGGACGTGGCGCCATATATCCAGAAAAGCTCCATGAAATGGGTGCCGGTCCGGCTCTCGCCCACGCTCCTGCTCATGAAGCGCGAGCTTGAAACCATGGCCGGGAAATACGCGAAAAGGCTTTCAGGCATGGGATTCCCAGCCCCGATGAAGCACAAGGGACAGTTCATGATGCTCGGGGAGCGGCTGCGGAACCTGAAGCACAACATAAAATACCCGGCCATGCTCTGTTATTATTCCCTGATGCATTTGCTCCACATGTCCGAGCTGCTCGAGACGCAGGGCGTGTTCGCGCTCCAGAGCTACCTGGACAAGGTCAAGGAAAAGGACAGCAAGTCTGCCATCGGAATCCTGAAGGAGCCAGGCATGGCCAGGGTGAAGGAGCTTGCCGCTTCCGGCGAGGAGCATCCTAAGCTGAAGAAGCTCGTGGAGCTGCTCAAAGGCATGAAAGGCAAGAAGACAATAGTGTTCGCGCAATACAGGGACCAGCTGAGGAAGATAGAGCAGACGCTTAACGCAGAGGGCATCTCCGCGCACATGTTCGTGGGCAAGAAGGACGGCGTCACGCGGAAGATGCAGGAGCAGGCGATAGCGGACTTCAGGATTGGAAAATTCGACGTGCTCTGCTCAAGCTCCATAGGCGAGGAGGGGCTGGACATACCGAAAGTCGATTCCGTGATATTCTACGAGCCCATACCTTCCGAGATACGCTCCATCCAGCGCAGGGGCAGGGCTGCGAGGCTGCAGGAGGGCGAGGTGATAATCCTCATGACAGAAGGCACGCGGGATGAATATTATCATTGGGCGTCCACAAGGAAGGAGCAGATGATGAAGACCATACTTGCCGGCATGCAGAGGAAGATGAGGGGCGAAGGCGCCGGGCATGGCGGAACGCAGGGCAAGGAGCAGGCTGCTGAAAAGAAGGCAACGGCACCGCGAGCAGAAGCCCGGATTGAAAAGCCGAAAACCGGGCCGGAAATTGAAAAACCCAAACCAGTCGCGCAGCCGGTTCCTGGCCAGAAAAAGATGAGCGATTTCTTCTGAGCATTCCCGTAGATTCATTTCGCCTTCGAGCGCACCTTTCCAGGGCTGGTCTCCATTATGAACGCGGTTTCCTCCTCATCAAAACCATAATGCACTGCCACCGCGTCCTGTGATTTCCTGCCCATCTCCCGTATGAGCGGCAGGTATTCCAAAGCGTCGCGCCGATTCGCGTGCACATGGCTGCCGATTTTCAGGCCTATGGCCTTGAGCATCGCCCTTCTCGCGACAGAGCGGGACATCTCGCGCAGATAATTGGGGAACGCGTATTTCGTGAAAACCCGGTAAGGCTCGTCCTTTGACATGGAAACCCCGATTGTGCCCATGTCTATGGCATACCTGAGGTATTCCCAGTTGGATTTCCTTATCCTGCCGTCGAATATGTCAGAGCGCGAGAGGTAATGGTATGCTAGGGCGAGGTCCGCGGGCTTCGTGAACTCCACCGGTATGTTCTCGTCTATCCAGAGCTTTATGGATTCGTAGTCAAGGTCCCCGCGTGTCGCCTCCTGGACCTCTTTGATGTCTTTGGCCTTGAATATCAGGCGTATGCGGTTGAACACGTCCTTTTCCCGGTCGCGCACTCCTATGTTCAGCGCCTGGAGGTCGTTGAGCGCAGAGCGCACATCCCCTGCGCAGTTGTCCACGATTTTTTCCAGCAGCTCCGCGCCTGCGGGAAGCTTCTCCGCGTCCGCGATTCTTTCCAGCATCCTCCTGATGGCCGGTCTGCTGACCTTTTTCATCTCCAGCAGCTCGCACTCCGAGCGTATGGAGGAGAAGTTTTTGTCCCATACGCCGGTCGCGGTCACGATTATGGGGCATGCGCATTCGGCGAGTATCCTCGCCACGGCGCCCGCGCCGCCGAAATCCTTCCTGCCCTGGAACGCGTCCGCGTCGTCTATGAGAAGAAGCTTGTTGTTCCCGGTGAGGGAGCCTGCCATGGTCGCGCCGTGAAGCACTTTCTCAATGCGGGTTTTGTTGCGCAGCTCGGACGCGTTCATCTCGATGAGGTCGAGCTCGAACTCCTTTGCGAGCGCGCACGCGGTCCCTGTCTTGCCGACTCCGGCCGGACCGTGCAGCAGCAGGGGCCGCTGTTTTCTTCCTGCTATCCAGTTCAAAACCCACTGCCGCACCCTGGCTCGCGCCTCGTCGTTGCCGAGCAGGTCGTCGAGCTTTTTGGGCGCGTATTTGTCGGTCAGAAGCATGAGCCATGTTTGGAGGGAAGAAAATAAATACTCTTTCGGGTGCTTCTATTTGACATGGAATCCGAAGCACGGAAAAGAAGGCCAAAATTCTCACTCGCATACAAAGATGAGTCACTTGCAAGGCTCGTGGGAAAAACCGGCCATAAAACCCTGGCCGCCTGGGCAATTGACTGCGTTGAGCGCGTACTGCCATATTTTGAGGAAAAATACCCGGAAGACAACCGGCCCCGGAAAGCCATTGAAGCGCTCAGGAAATGGGTACGCACCGGCATATTCAGGATGGCGGACGTGCGCAAGGCCGCGCTTGACGCCCATGTGGCAGCCCGCGAGGTCGGAGGGGACGATGCGGCCCGCTCTGCTGCCCGTGCCGCAGGCCAGGCAATGGCAACCGCACACGTGCCCACCCATTCCATCGGCGCTGCGAATTACGCCCTGCAGGCCGTCCGTAGGGCCTCGGACCCCTCGGATGCCGATGCTGCCGTAGCCAAAGAACGAAAGTGGCAATACCAGCACTTACTCAGCCTTTCCAGAACTCCTTGACGTATTTTTCCGGCTCGCCAGTCATGATGAACTGCGTGCCGGAATCGAACACGGACCTGTAGTTCTTCCAGGCGAAGCGCTCGTCCATGTAGACCACGGCGCAGCGGTCCGTCTCCTTCCTTATGCCTCTTCCGGCGGCCTGCATGGCCTTGACTACCGCCGGCCACATGTAGCCGTATTCCCAGCCCCTGCCGAATTTCTCCTGGTAGTAGTCTATGAGCGCCTGGATTTCCAGGCTCATCTCCTCCAGCGCGACGCCCACTATGACCGCGGTCCTGATTTCCCCGTTGCAATAATCTATGCCCTCGGACATGCTCCCGCCCTGCACGCCGACAAGCACTCCCCCGTTCCCGAACCTCCGCAGCAGCTCCGCGACCTCGTCCGGGCTCGCGCTCTCGCGCTGGATGTGGAGGTTGCCTGACTTGATGAAGGGAAGCACCGCGTTCTGCACTGCGTAAGAGGGGAAGAAAACCGCGGTGCCGCCCGGAGTGTTGCCTATTATGCGGTCTATCTGCCCTGCCATTGAGGCATAGTTTTCGGTTTTGCGTTCCGTGTACCGTGTCGTGTGGCCCTGGGCCAGGAGGTGCATGGTGTTGTTCCGGTCAAAGGGCGAGGGATAGCTTTTCATGACGGTGTTTTCCGCGTCCAGGCCGAGCGTGTCCCTGTGCATCTCAAGGGGCAGGAGCGTGCCGGACATCAGGATTGCGGAATGGCACCGGTTGAGCACCGAGGTGGCCACGGACGGGTCCAGGAAGCGCTTGGAGAGCGCGAACCATCCGTCCTTTCCCTTGAGTATCCTCACCACACCCTCCTCCTCGGTTTTCCAGCCTGCAATGAACCTGGATATGCGCAGGCAGGCGGACTTCCTGTTGGTGCGCTCCACCAGCTCCAGCCCGAGTTCCTCGAAATGCTTCGCGAGCAGGTCCTGTTCCTTTCCGAAATCCGTTAGCAGGTTGTCGAACCCGAGCCTGGACACGAGCTTTTCCTTTGTTTTCCCGAGGCGCTCCTGCGCCCATTTGTTGAACTCCTTTTCCAGCGGAATCTGCTCAGCGCCCAGGAACCGCATCTCCTTTTCCGCCCTTGCGAACACGAAACTCGAGACCGAGGACGACAAATGCTCGCGCACGCGCCTTGCCAGGTTGTGTGCCTCGTCCACAATCACGATTGAGTTCTCGATCTTCTTTTTCGTCTTGAGAAGCAATATGTCGCGTATCTCGGGTATCATGAAATGGTAATAGTCCGCGATTATCACGTTCGACGCCCCTGCGAGCTTTATCAGCCATTCATAGGGGCAGCAGCCGGTCTGCTCACCGAGCTTGACAACATCCTGGTGCGGCCGGGCCGCGCCGTAGTTGTCGAGCATTTTTTTGAAAAGCATGTTCGCCTTCGCTTCCTGCACCCTGTTGAATCCCTTGGCGTTCGCGTAGAACGCGCATGCCTCCTTCTTGCGCTTCTTTTCGCAGGACTGGTAGAAGCCGTCGTGGTCCAAATCATGGAGCACCGGGTCTATGCATGCGTGCCTGCGGCCGATCAGGTCCACGGCCCGGATGCCCAGCCTGTGCTTGGCGGCGATTCCGTTCACCACGTCAACCGCGATTTTGTGCTGCGAGATTTTCGGGGTCAGGAAGAATATCGCCATGTCGGTCTCGTGGGCGTAGGATATCGCCGCTGACAGCACGGCATCGGTTTTCCCGCATCCCGTGGCCGCGTTGGCGAGAAGGACCTTTCCCGAGCTGAGCGCGTCGAATGCATCCTCCATCAGCTCCTGCTGATGGGGCCTGGGGGCATGGTGCCTGAAAAAGAATTCGGCCACGGATGAATTTGCGTGTGAAACGTTATAAGTCTTGCCTGTTTTATCCCACCCATGCGCATACTCCTTGTCGGGGACGGAGCGCGGGAGCACGCCATCGCGAAACGGCTCGCGCGCGGGGCGACATTGTTTTCCGTCATGGGGAGGAAGAATCCCGGCATCGCGTCAGTGTCCCACTCGTCCTTCGTGTGCCCTGCCATTGCTGTGGAGGCTATCGGCGCATGGGCGATACGGAACCGGGTGGAGCTCGCCTTCGTGGCGAGCGAGGCCGCGCTCCAGTGCGGGCTCACGGACGCGCTCGCGGACGCGGGCATCTTGCTCGCATGCCCGACCTCGGCCGGAGCCGCCCTTGGCAACAACACGCTTTATGCAAGCGGGCTCATGGAAGCGGCGAAAATAAAGACGGCCGAGCGCAGGGTGTGCAGGAACGAGACCGACATCCGCAAGGCGCTGCGCAGCCTCGGCCCGGCGGTGGTGAAGCCGGCCATACGCACCGAGGCCAGGGGCGCGATGTTCAGCGAGATGGATTTCAGGAGCGCGGGCGAGCTGGCCGCCCACTGCAAAAAACTGATAAAGCGCCATGGCGCGGTGGTGCTGGAGCGGGCCGCGACCGGGAACGTCTTTTCGCTGCAGGCGTTCACAGACGGCAGGAATCTCTCCGCCATGCCACCGGTCCATGTCGCGTTCCGCAGGAACGAAGATGACAAAGGGGCGCTGACCGAAGGCATGGGCGGCTTTTCCACCGGCGCGCTCCTGCCTTTCATGAGCCAGAATCACTGCGATGCGGCGCGGGGGGCGCTCGCTGCCATCGTGGGCCAGCTGCGCAGGCGCGGAATAATTTACCGCGGCGCGCTGTGCGGCAGGTTCCTGGTGTCCGGAAAGGAAGCCAGGATGCTTGACATCAATTCCACGCTCGGCACCGTGGAGGCCATCTGCAACATGGGCTCGCTTTGGGGCGACCTGTCCGAGGTCCTGTTTTCCGTGGCCCAGGACAACCTCAGGCATGCGGCCTTCGACAACATGGCGAGCGTGGCGCGGTTCGCCGTGCATGCGGGCTACCCGCAGGGAAGGCAGAAGGCGGAAACAATAGAAATCGACGAGCGCGCGGTGTGGGACAGCGGCGCCAGCACGTTTTTCGAATCCGTGGAGCGCGTTGAAGGGAGCTACGTGGCGCGCGGGGGCAGGGCGCTGGCCGTAGCAGCGAAAGGCGCTGATTTGGGCGAGGCCGGGCAGAGGGTGGAGTCAGCCATGGCCGCCATAAATGGAAACCTGCGCTCCAGGAACGACATAGGCGTTTGGAGGAAGGGGCGCGGATGAGATTCCTCTACAACGCGCCCGCCATTTTACACAATAAGGCGCTTATCATCGGCGACACCCACTTCGGCATGGAGGACCGGCTGAGGCAAGAGGGCATTTTTGACGAGGAGTTCAGCGAAAGGATTTTCATCAGGATAAAGGAACTGCTCGCGGAAACCAGGGCGGAGAAACTCATAATCCTGGGCGACGTCAAGGAGAGGATAACCGCGCTGGACCCCAGAACCGCGGACATCCTTGCGAAGCTCAGCCTGCTCTGCGAGCTTATCATCGTGCGCGGCAACCACGACGGCGGAATAGAGGGGTGCGCGGCGAAAATCGTGCCTTCGGACGGTTTCGTGCATGGCAGGCTCGGGCTCGTGCACGGCCATGGCTGGCCCTCTAAGGAATGCATGGCCGCGGAATACCTCGTGAGCGCGCACCAGCACCCGCAGCTCTCGCTGGTGGACAGGTCGGGGAGGCGGCACGGCGAACCGGTGTGGATGCTCGCAACTCCTGACGCAAAGAACATCGCGGCGCACTACAAGGAGTTCAACAAAAAAATCAGGCTCGTGCTCATGCCCGCGTTCAATCCGCTGGTTGGAGCGTCGTTCACGGCCGCCGGAGCGCGCATGGGACCCCTGCTGAGCAATAACCTATTTAAAATGGACGCCGCATCGGTATATCGTCTTGATGGAACATTGCTGGGCGAACTGAAAAATATCAAAGGTTGATTCCCATGGGAAAGCGAAGGGGGCGAGAGCGCCTTGAATCGTGCTGCTCGTGCGGCAGGACCATACCGCGCGACAAGGCTATATCCTACACTATGAGGAGCAGGTTCTCGACGGACCTGCCTACCGGAGACAACGTGACCGCATTTTCTGAAAACGATGTCTACTATTGCATAAGCTGCGCCAAGCACAAGGGAATCTTCGAAAAGAAGCGTGAACAGGCTCAGCGCAGGAGGGAGCGCGCAGAGGGATTCTGATGGAGCAGAGCGTCGTGGAATGCGACGGTCGGAAATACAGCGCTCTCAGGCAGACACTCGGCAACCTCCCGCTCATCGTTGTGAAAGCAAAGAAAGGCTATGTCGCCTGCTCATACATTGACAAGGAGACCGCGGAAAAGGTCGGGGACGTGGCCGCCTTCGTGTCCGGCGTGAAGTGCATGGACGACTTCCTGAAGGCGAAGATAAGGACCACCACCACCTGGGCCGAGGACCTTGGCATCCGCGAAGGGATGTCCGTGAAGAAGGCGCTTGAGATAATGGACATAGCCGCGGGCGAATAGCGGCCTGTCTTGCTTTTTTTTATAAAATTTCAAAGGCCCCACCCCTAATGCTTAATAAAAAAACGCTAATCGAAACTCGCGAAAGGACTCGGTCCGCTCGAACGACACGGCATGCTCGGGCGCTGCCGCTCGCGTTGTTTTTTTTGTTTCGTGCCTTGTTTTTATTTCATTTTTCGCGATTTCGTGGTTTCGAACAATGCGAACCCCAAAATGAGCGGCAGCGCCAGCGCGAGGCTGCATATGTTGTTCTGGCTCCCGTAATACTGCTGCATGCTTACGGCCGACAGCTTCTGCACCTCGTTCACGCAGGTGTCCTTCGTGACCTGGGCCCCGGTGAGCGAGTGGCTGTAGGGGTTGCTGTCCACTATGTTGCTGCAGACGTTGAGCGCGAACTGCTCCCCGTCGTTGTCCGTGCTGTTCTGCCTGGCGATTATCTTCGCGATGTCGAAGTAGCAGAGGTTGCGCTCGGTCTCGGCCTGGACGCCGAGGTCGTCATTCTTGTGGTTGCTGCCGATTTCCCCCACGATGTCGGTGCATGTGCCAAGCGCGGTGTCATCGTCCTCCATGTAGGCCGCGGTGATCGCCGCCAGGTGGTAGCAGGAAATCTTCTCCGAGTCCCGCAGCGGCAGCTTCGGCGGCTGGGGGCTGTCGCAGTCCCCCTTGGTGGTGAGGCCGAGCCTTGTGTTGCTGGACGTGCAGCCGAAAAGCAGCAGAATGGTTAGCCCGAGCGCGAACAGACCCCTCACATGCCCACCTGGGGATTATCTCTTCTTCTCGCTGTATTTCCCAAGAAGGGCCTTGGCCTTGCGGAGCACGGTGCGTATGTCGGCCTCGTTCTTGGCTCCGGCGCATATGACCTTCCCGTTCTTGAAAAGGAGCAATGACGCCTTGGGTTCCTTGAATTTAAGTATCGCACCGGGGAACTGCTCCGGCTCGTATTCCACGTCCTTGACCTTGTAGGCTATCTTGTAGAGGTCGAGGTCCATGCCTAGCGCGGCAGAGGCGACGATGTTGGTTATCTCTATCTTGGGCTTCTTGGTCTTGGTTATCCTCTTGGCGTAGGGCGTGAGCAGCTTTATGGTCTTTTCTATGGTCCTCTCTATGAGAATGCGCTTCTTGCAGCCGACGCACACGACCTTGCCGTTCTTGAAAAGGAGCAGCGATGCCTTCGGATCCTTGAATTTCAGTATCGCCCCTGGGAACTGCTCTGGCTCGTACTCTATTTCCTTTATCTTCTGCGCAAGCGAATAGAGGTCGAGCTCAAGGCCCAGCGACGCAGAAGCCACCATATTCGTGACTACGAATTCCGGTTTCTTAGACAAAAAGACCACCTTACCTATTTTTAAATGGAAGGAATCGTTTTTAAAGGAACCTTTTTAAAGGGTCGGCTCTCTTTTTAAAACATTCCGTCATGATAATGGATAGTGCAGGGCACGTGCGCAGGAGCCAAAGGCTTCCATGGGCATCCGTTGCCATAACACAGACGACAGGGTGGGACAAATGGTCAAAAACTCCAAAGGAACATTAAGCGGCAATACCAGGAAGCTCAAGGGCAGGATGAACCTGACGGTCTGCGACCAGGTCAAGACGTTCCAGGTCGGCGCCAAGGTGGTCATCCGCCAGAGGGCGGCGCCCGCGGGCCAGCCGCACATGAGGTACAAGGGCAGGCACGGCACCATCGTGGAGAAGAGGGGCGGCTGCTACGTGATAAAGATAAGGGACGGCGGCATGGAAAAAAAGCTCATCGCGAGCCCCATACATCTCATAGCCGCATAGGGTGTTGCAACATGAAGATCGTGAAAACAAGGCCGGCTTCAATCGCCGAGGTCAAGGAACTGCTCGAAGAGCGGAAAAAGGACAGAGAGCTCGAATACGAGCAGGCACAGGCGGCCGAGCATGCGGAGAAGTTCTCCCGCTGGACGCCATCCGAGGCCGAGAAGACGGCCGACGGGCTGGTCAAGAAGGGAACCGTGGACAGGGAGACCGCGGTGAAGCTCGTGGATGTCAGCCCGAAATACCCTGAAACGCTCAAGGCCATAATCGCCAAGAACAAGATTGAGATGAAAGAGGAGGATGCGACGGAAGTCCTCAAGCTGCTGCAGAAATGAGATGTTTGCCATGGAAGACTTTGCCTGGGTCGTAGAGTACCTGCCACTTGGCCATGCGGCCGCCATAAAGCGCGAGCCCATGGTCCAGCTGCTTGGCACCAGGTTTTTCACCCTGCTCGAGGCCTCGGTAAAGCCAGAGGCGACCATAGTGATAGGCCAGCGGGTGTGCGTGGGCAAGGAAGGCAGGCTGGAAGTGGAGCACATAAAGGGCAGGATAAAATACGAGGAGCTCACCAACGGCGCGAGGGAATTCATGCCGAACATAGTGAAGAAGGCGATTACGGAGAGGGAGAAGGAGTTCGTGGACTTCCTCAACAGGGCGAAACCCATATCCATAAGGGTGCACACCCTGGACTTGCTGCCCGGCATAGGCAAGAAGACCATGGAGGCCCTGCTTAGCGAGCGGGAGAAGACGCCGTTCGAGAGCTTCGCTGACCTCCACAAGCGTGTGCCGAGCCTGTCGGACCCGGTCGCGGTGCTCAGCCACAGGGTACTGAGCGAGCTGGAGGGCCACGAGAAATACTACTTGTTCACCAAGCCGCCGGCGGAACTGCTGGAAAGAAGGTACGGGAGATAGCTGGATTTCTTCTTTATTCTCATTAGTCCGGTAATTCATCGTTTTCTTTCTGTTCTCTTATCATTCATCGTCTCCTATTTGACTGGTGCTCTGAAAGTCGTCCGGTGTTTGGCTTGTGCATTTTTCCGTAGCGGACGCGAACCGGAAGGAAAAGCCCCGAAAAAAGCAACATATTTAAACCCCTACTTCGTAATATTTATAAAACTTATTATGCGATTTGGGAGGTTTTGACATGGCAACACAAGCAGCTACGACTGTATCCAAATGCCCCGAGTGCAAGGGGAGCAGGCTGATTCGGGACTACGAGAAGGGGGAAGTCCTCTGCGCCCAGTGCGGGCTCATCATCGCGGAGAACATCCAGGACCTGGGCCCCGAGTGGCGCGCCTTCGACGCCGAGCAGAAGGGCAAGAGGGCCAGGGGCGGCGCTCCGATAAAGTACATGAGGCCGAACAAGGGCCTTGTCACGGAGATAGACCAGTACAACAGGGACATTCGGGGCGGAAAGATATCGCCCAGGAAGCAGGCCCAGCTTTATCGGATGAGGAAATGGCACAAGCGGGTGTCCATCGCCACGTCCATGGAGAGGAACCTGGTCATCGCACTCGCAGAGCTGGACCGCGTGGCCTCGTCCCTCGGACTTCCGGAGAATATCAAGGAGTCGGCCGCGCTCCTTTATCGGAGGGCTGTGAAGGAGGAGCTCATCCGTGGAAGGCTTATTGAATCCGTGGTCGCCGCGGTCATCTACGCCATCTGCAGGATACAGGGCATACCCAGGACGCTGGACGAGATATCCAGGGCGTCGGGCATAGAGAAGAAGGAAATCGGCAGGGCCTATCGGTTCCTGAAAACCGAGCTGGACGTGGATGTCCCGCTCACGGACCCGGCGCAGTACGTGCCGAAGTTCGCCACGGCGCTCAGGCTTGGGGGCAAGGTGCAGGAGGAGGCCACCCGGCTCATAAAGAAGGCGCTCAAGAAGGGCCTGATTTCCGGAAGGGGGCCGACCGGAGTCGCCGCCGCGGCGCTCTACATCGCGAGCGCGATGTTCGGCGAGAAGAAGACCCAGAAGGAGGTCGCGGACGTCGCCGGAGTCACCGAGGTAACAATCAGGAACCGCTACCGCGAGCTCAAGAAGGAGCTCGGGCTCAAGGTCAACCTTTGACGCGTTCGACGCGTCAAAATTTGCCAACTTTTTGTTGGCAAACCTCTGAATTTTTTCTTTTCTTCCTTTCTACTTCTCTTTATATTCTCTTTCTGCCTTATTCCATGTTACATGATGACAGTTCGACAGGCCGAGGACTCAGTCCGATGAGGAAAACATCACATCTGAACCGTCCATCATTGCGCGCCAGGTTTCTCGGCGGGTTTATTTATCCCTTGCTTCCTAATGATGATCAATGATGAGAATGCAATACCTCCGAGGGGCAACCCTGTGACGAAGATCTTGAGATCTGAATCGTTTCACTCATCAGCTCTGCCAGCCGAGCTGGCGGTTGAGAGCTGACATCATTTTCTAAAGTAAATCTGCCGCGCAGCCGGACGGAACCCCAGGCGCATCGCTGCGAATCACAGCCGCGTATTCGGAAAGGGTTTTATATCTTTCCTCTAAAATCTACTCTTTATAACTCACATTAAACCGGGATGAAGCGTATGCGGATGCAGAAAAATGTGCTCATACTGAATGGAGACGGCGTCGGGCCCGAATTGATGAGGGAGGGAAAGAAGACGCTACGCGCCATTGCCCAGAAGTATGGCCATAAATTTGAATTGACCTATCGCCCTTTCGGGGCCGACGCATATTTTAAAAATGGGAATTGCTATCCTGCGGAAACAAAACGGCTTGTTACGAGCGGTGAGTTTGACGGGATACTCAAGGGCCCGGTCGGGCTGGACCAGGCCGGCTCGGCAAGATTAAGGGCCGCTGGAGTCAGGCTTGAGAACGAGACCATAATCGCCATCAGGGGAGACCTTGACGCCTATTGCTGCTACAGGCCGGTCGTCCTGCCGAAGGGGCTGGCTTTCTTCTCGCCGCTGCGGCCCGAGATAATCGGAGACGGGATAGACATCCTCATGCTTAGGGAACTTGTCGGAGGAATCTATTTCGGGCCGAAGGTGGAAGGCGTAACGGAAGATGGCGGAATTTTGGATGTGTCCAGGGACGACTGCACCTACACCCGGGCGCAGATTGAAAGGTTCGCGCACGCATGCTTCAGGGAGGCCATGCGGCGGGGAGACAGATTGACGAATGTCCATAAGAGCAACATAACCGCTACCGGAAGGCACTGGAGGGCCGTCTTTGCCGAGGTTGCCGGGCATTATCCCGCAGTGAGGATGGAGGAGTGCCTTGTTGATTCCTTTGCCATGTATCTTACCACGAAACCCGCATCGTTCAACGGCATCGTAGCATTTGAGAACATGCAGGGTGACATCGAAACCGACCAGGCCGGCGGGGTCATAGGAAGCCTGGGATTGATGCCTTCAGCCTGCATAAATCCGGAAACCGGAAAAGGCTATTACGAGCCCGCCCATGGTTCTGCGCCGGATATCGCGGGAATGGACATTGCAAACCCCTATTCCATGATAGGGAGCGTCGCATTCATGCTTGCCAACTGTTTCGGGATGGCCGAGGAGGCGAAGGACGTATGGGACGCGCTCTCCAACGTGTTCGCCCGGGGGCATATGACCAGCGAACTGCTCAGAAAGCTGAGCACCGCGCAGAAGGAAGCGAGGACGAACGCTGCGTTCGTGGATTTGTCATATGCATTCAAAATGGCCAATCCCGCCTTAGGCCCGGATGAAGTAAGGGGGCTCATAGAACAATCCTATGCCAGAAGGGACATGGAACTGGAAGCAAGAGTCGTGTCCACATCGCAATTCGGGGACCTGGTTTCCAGGTACATACTCGACAAGGGGGACTGAGCGCCGGCAGGCAAAATAAACCGTGGGCACCGGGCTGGAAACGCGCCGCGGAACCGCACTACTTATTAAATTTATCTTCGAATGGCTCTCAGAGGTGATATTTAATGGACACGGTAAAGGTGGATGTCAAAAGCGCGGACCAGGCTTCGCGTGTCGAATTGTTCATAAGGTGGGTGTGGGCGGTCATCACGTACATCGTCATGATATTCCTCTCAATAATAACCTACGTCTGCTTCATACTCCAGTGGCTGCTCATCCTGGTCACAGGCAAGAGAAACGCGACCCTCACCAGCTGGCTGAAGAAATATCACACCTACATGACGCAGGTCATGGCATACCAGCTGCTGATTACCGACGAAAGGAGCCCGATAATACCGGAGTGAACCGCGCTTCCGCTTTTTTTTCCTTATTTTTAATGATTTTTCCCAGTGATGCCCCATGGTAGAGCAAAGACTGTGCCCCAAGTGCGGCGCGGAGATGGACCTCAGCAACGTGTTCATCAGCGGCAAGGCCGACTGCCCCAGGTGCGGCTATCAGGGCCTGCCGACGGACCGGCCCCAGTTCGCCCAGAAAGCTAAGGAAATCCCGACAAAAGAAGTGCCGCAGGAAGCGATTGAACCGACCGAAAGCATTGACGTGCTTGACATGAGGAACCTGAGCGGCAAGCTGGCAATAGTGTCCGGGGGGGTTCTGGTGATATCCATCATATCGCCGGTGTTCAGGGGCTATGCGCCGGTGGCTGCGCTGGGAATGCTTGTTTTTGGCGGAGCCTACTGGCTCACGGGAAGGAAATAAAACTAATCAGTCGTTCAGGAACGTTACTTTGGCGGTATCCCTGTCGTAGTGCATGAGCATTATCCGCTTGCCGTTCTCAGTCAGGTCGCGTATCAGCGGGTAGTTCTCCAGCAGATATCTCTTGACATTGTGAAGCGTTTTTGCGCAAACGTCCATGATGCCGAGTATGTGAGTGCCCTCACGCCCCCCGACTCCGGCCACATGGCCAAAATGGCCGTTGGCTGGGTCATAGCCGGCATACATCACAGAGCCCATGGCAGTGTTTGATATGCGCTCGGGCTCGGGACGCGATGCCGGGTCAAAGCTGCGGAAGTCGGCGCTCACGCAGAACATCTCGTTGCCGAGCAGCGCGCCGCACCCTACGCGCGGGTCGTTAACGCGGCCAAAACGATAGGTGTCATAGAGCATGGTGAAGGCGGCGTACTGGGTGCTAAAATCCCTGCCCTCTGCCATGGCATACCTGGTCATTTTCCTGGCAGTCCTCTTCAAAAGATTGGCAGGGGCTGCGGCAGGCTGGAACCTGAGCCAGTCAAGGGGCTCGGGACTGGTCCAGTCGTAAAACGACGGATAGACGTAGACGTCTTCCCTGCCGGCGAACTTGAGCAGCCTTCTCGCATAGTAGGCTTGTACCTTCGCGTTTTCACGGTCGCGCTTGGCATGGTCTCCCATGGCCCGCACATAATACGGAATAGTGGTTAGTATAGCGAGAATGTTCTCGTTTATGTCCGGCTTCTCCTGGTTCACCAGGGAATGGGCCGCAGCGCATGCGCCGCAGGTGCGGTGGCCATTGACAATCGCGAGCCCGCCTTTGGCAAGCGTCTTGAACATGGCACCGTTACGTATTACATTGCCGGCAGTCCTCGCATGGACCATCCGATATTTGAGCAGGAGCGGAAGGTCGATAGCCGCCACCCTGGCATCCGTACATTCCTTTACTGCAACTTCATAGCCGCTCGACGGGCGCGGATGCTGTAGCGGGCCGTGCTTGCGAACGTACTGGGCCACCTCGCGCACGATTGCGGCATTGCCCTGTGCGAGATATTCTCTGAGCGGCTCCACCTGGAACGGCTGTTGCCGTGCGATCTGCAGGAGGAACTTCTCGGGCAGGCCCCTTCTCAAGGGCGCAAAGCCGCTGCGGTCCAGCGCCATGTCGCTCCGTTTCAATACAATCTGCCTGTTCGGATTCTCCATGCTCTCGCCTTCGGTATGTTTGGGAGTTTTGTTGTGTATGTATATGTGCTCAAAAGAATATTAAAATGTGCGTATTTCAGCCCAAAATGCTCAATCCAAGGCCAGCTTGCCCTTTAGCAGCTTTTCTATATCCTTGGGGTTGTGCCCGAGCCGTATCAGCGTGGTATGGCCGCGTATGCCCTTGGATGAGGGCGTCGTGGTTATGAGGCCGAGCATCTCCAGGTCGTTGAGGTACTCCTTGTACCAGCGCAGCGAGCGCGGCCTCTTGCGGAGCTTCTTGCAGAGCGCGTCGTATTCGTCGTATATCTCGCCGGAGAACAGGAACGAGCCGTCCATGCCCTCCAGGCGGGAGTATTTCGAGCCGCTCAGGGAGAGCTTGGCTATGGCATAGAGCACGACCTGGTGGTTCTCGGGCAGGGTGGATACGGTCTCCGCGGCCAGGTCCAGTTCCACCTTGCGCCTCGCGGCCTCCACGTCGTCGTCCGTGAGCTTCCTCCTGTTGCCCTGCTCAGCCATCTCGCCCGCCTTGAGCAGGAGCTTGAGCGCGTATCTCGCGTCCCCGGATTCCTGCGCGGTTATGGCTGCGGCCAGGTTCACGGCTGACTGCTCCACCACGTTGTCCTGGAAGCCGTCCTTTACCCTCTGGGAAAGGATTTTCTGCAGCTGTTCGGATGAATAGGGCGGGAACATGAGCTCGGTCTCATAGAGGCTCGAGAGGCTCCTCGGGTCGAGCTTCTCCTTGAAGGAAATCTTGTTGGATATGCCCACTATGGATATGCCGCCGCCTTTGAGCTCGTCATTGGCGCGGGTTAGCGTATAGACCAGGTCGTCCAGGTCCTTCACCATGTCTATTTCGTCGAGCACTATCACAAGCTGCCTGCCCTGGTTCGCCAGTTCGAGCAGTTTCTCGTAAAGGAAAGGCAGGCCGAAGCCGGATTTCTCTATCTCGGGCACGTGCTCCTTGAGCACCTTTTGGAATATGCGGTAGCGGGAATTGTATACCCTGCAGTTGAGGTAGAACATGGGTATGCCGTCTTTTTGCGCCTGGAAATCCTCCATCACCCGCTTCATGCTCACGGTCTTGCCGGTTCCGGTGGCTCCGTAGAGTATGAGGTTCCTGGGCTTCTTGCCTTTGAGCGCCGGTGACACGGCGGTCATTATCTCGGAAATCAGCAGGTCCCGGAACGGCAGCACCCTGGGGACGAAGTGCGGCGAGAGCACGGCCTGGTCCCTGAAGATGGATTGCCGTGAGAGGATTTGATCAAAAGAAACCATGCGATACATTCTCACACAAGGTTTAATAAGAATAGTGGAAGTCTGGCTTCCACAAGCTCTTAAATACCTTTCCTGGGTTACTATGCTCCACAAACCAAGGAGGGATAAATATGCCGATAATAGGAGAGAGAATACTTGAAGTGTCAGGCAAAAAGGACAAGGCTGAAGGGTTCACGGGCCTGAGTATCGACATCTCCATAGAAAGCGTCAAAGTCGAAGGCGAAAACGTGGAGATGAGGTACCAGTACACCGCCAATTATGAGGAAAAGATGGGCTACCTTACCATAAAGGGCATCCTGCTCGCCAAGGAGGACAAGAAGCTGGCGGAACAGATAAGGAGCGAGTGGGACAGGAACCACAGGCTGCCGGAAGGCTATGCCGAGAACGTCCTGACCACGGTGAACTATTCCGGCTCTGCCAACGGCACGCTGGTTGCGAGGGTGCTCGGATTCACGGCTCCCTACCTGCCCCAGAGGATACAGTTGCCGAAGAAGCCGGAGAAGAAGTAATCTGTTCCTTTTTGATTTATTCCTTTATTTCCGCGCTCCCTTTGAGCACATAGAATAAGGCAATCGGTTTTTCGAATTCTTTTTGCTCGTCTTTCTTGAACGGCCCGACCAACTCGCCGCCAAGCGGAAGCTCTGGAACGTCCTCGACAAACTTGACCTTAAGCGACTCTCGCGCGCCCGGCAATTTTATCATCGCGTCCCGGAACGGGTCGAACTTGTCGATATCGCTTACTTTTTTTGCGATTAGGCCAGTGTCGCCGTGCAACGACTCCGGCACCCTTATGAGCTTGGAAAGGTCCTGGGTCACGCCCGCATCGGTGTTCACGCTGGACAAACCGAGCTTTGCCGCAATGGGCGCAAGCCGGCTTATGAAATCATTGACCTTGAACGGCTGGCTGTTCCAATTCCCCGCTTTTATGCCGTCAATCAGGCGCTTCCTCGTATCGTCTTTCGCGAAAACGCGCGAAATGGACTTCGGGTTATTCACGAGCTCGGCTATGACCGCGCGGCTGAACCTTCCCCTGTAGCCGCATTCATCCGGCCGCGGGCCGCGTTCCATCCTGTCATTGGGCCTTTTGGCATCAGGCTCGAAAAACGCCCTGTAATCCAGGCCTATGCCCATTATATAGTCAACAATCTCCTTGCGCTCGTCCGACCCGATTCCGAGATAGGACCTGTCCCGGACGTGGATATGATAACCGCGGTTTCCCGAGAAGTTCACGTGGATATCCTTCCCTGAGATGCCGAAATCGTCCTTCAGCATGTCCATGAGCCGTATTGCATCAGCCTTGACCTTGCCCAGGAGCGCGTAGGCACCATATTTGCCTTCAGCATGTATGTCCAGGTCGAAAACAAGGTCAGCTCCCATCCATGCCTTTTTCTGCATGGGGGTGGCTCCGGGATAGCGGTAATAGCCTGTGGAAAAGGAAACGAAGAGCGGCGTGTTGGACACAAGATAGCTCCTGAACTCCGCGGTGCCGGAGAAATTAAGGTGCCTGGAGTCTATTTTCTTCCTGTTCCCTATGCCGAACTCCCTTTGCTCTATAGAGGGGATGTCGAATTCCGCGTTTTCATAGTATCTGCGGAACCAGGCGAGCGCCACTTCGGAACCGGCAACCGGCAACTGGAAGCCCATCAGCCCCTGCCCCCGCTTCCTTTGCCTCTCCAGTATATGGGCGAGCCTATCCTGCAGTCCGCGCAGCAGAATCCCCAGGTGGTTATGGTCGCGCAGGCCGGGGCCGTGTAGGCCTTTTTCCTTGCGTGCTGGACCTGGTACGTGGTTATCCTCTCGGAAAAGTCAGGCAGGTTGGAGTACAGCCCGATTATCTCCTCGTCGTTCATGCCCGTTGCCATCAGATAGACACAAAGGAACCACCGGGCCTGGTGGTTGAGGTTCTCGTGCTTCTTCACGCTGTCAAGGAGCTTGATTATGCAAGGCGGGTAATCGCCCGGCTTGACCTGGACCTGGGGCAAGTCGCTTTTCGGAAGCTCTGAAACGAGCTTCTTCCCGGCGTCTGAAATGATTTTAGGCGGGTCCTTGAGCAGCGGGACGCGCTCAAGCCGTTTCCTCACCGCCTCCTCCATCAGCCTCACGCGCTCGTGAGGGCTCACCACGACCCTGCCGTTCCTGACTTCGCGGTTGATGAGCTTGTAAGGCAGGGCGCGGGGGGAGAACGAAAGGTAAATGGGGATGGGAACGAGGTAGGAATCGCCTTCCTTTTCAGATACGAAACCCAGCTCCTGCCCGACTTTTGCGATTGTAGCGCCGTCCCTCTCGCTGTCCAGGTATGAGCTCACGCGCTTGGATTCCGCGACCGCGAACTTGTTGGTGATGAAGCGGTTGTTCAGGAACGCGAGCAGCATGCGCGCCGCTGCGAAGGACGCGATTTCGTTTATCTTGTCGCTCTCGTGGAGCGCCGCGCTTTTGCCGGACTCGCCCTTGAGGCCCCGCTTTATCCTTTCCGAACCCATGAACATGATGGACTCGTTGAGCTGGGTGGCACTGGAATCAAGTGCCGCCTTGGCTTGCGAAGAAAAAGGGTAGCGGACAGCGAAGTCCAGGTCCTCCATGGATGGGATAATGGTGGTTTTGGAATAAATACCTGCTGGAGCACGAGACTACCGGTCACAAATCGGTGGAATTGGCTACTAAACATTGAGCATGTCTTTCAGCAGGGCGCCGATTGCATGGACATCCTTTTCGTCCAGTACACCTATTTTTTTGAGAAGCCTTTTCCTGTCCATCGCAGCAATCTGAAAAACCAGTGCGACGCTTTTTTTTTCAAGGCCGTTTGCCAAACTGGGCTCTACGAGATGGGTGTACGGAAACTTGTCTTTCTCAAGAGAACCGGTAAAAGGAATCACGACTACCATTCCGCAATGGCCGAGGTTCTTCCAAATGACGCACGGCCGTGCCTTTTTCTGTTCGTGCCCTCTCGAACCACTGAGTTCTACCTGCCATATCTCAGCCTTTGGAGGACCGGTCATGCTTACACTTCAGTATTTGTTGTCCGAAACCGCGGCATCTTCAAAGCCCTCGAATTCAGCCTTCATTTCCTTCACCTCCTTTTCAGCCGGAGGGAAAAGCTGTTTCGCCCTTGAGATTCCCACTGCGATTTTGGCTTCGGAATAGAATGGTTTGAGTTTTTTTAACTCCGTGGTGGCGTCTTTGCTGCCAAGGGAACCTCTTATTACGAGGAACGCGTACGTGGCCATAATTTCAAGCATTGCTGGCTCAAGGTTGTTACTGGTTTCTGCAACTTTTGCAATCAGCGATTTCTCTCTATCGGTGATAGCGTAGTCCGTTCTAAGATTCTCCACTTGATCTTTGTTATTATACAAGTCACTAGTCAAGTCCGGGGAGTACGGTCCTCGTATATACATGGAAAAACTATAACTCATATCGAAGCCGAGCAATTCAAGAAGACAAATGGTCTTTTGAACAACCAGCTTATCTTGGAAATCGTTTACTCTCAGTTTTCTTTCCAGTTGTTTCATACAAGCAATGACTTTTTTCAACTCCCCCACGCAATCACCATCCATTAGATTTTCTCGAACCACGCCCTGGCGCTGTTGAGCGCCTCTTTCCCTTCATCAGTTATGTGATACGAAGCCATCTCCTTGTTTCCGAGCTTCACGTCCTTTTCCTCGAGGTATCCTGTCTCCTCCAAAGCTTTGAGATTTGAATAAAGAAGACCGTCTTCCATCTCCAAGCCCGCTTTCAATTCCCGGTATGCAGCGCCATCCAGTCCAAGGTCTTCCAGAGAAGCAAGGATAAGCAGCCGCGGGACAGAAATCAGTTTGGAATTGAAAGCGTGGGCTTCCCGCACCAGCTCGCGTATTTCACCCATGCAGTATAATGCGAATGGCAGCTTTAAAATACTTTTCATAATACTTTCAAAAAAAAGTAAAGTACAGAGTTTCCTTGAGTAATTTTATCAGCGCCCGCGCCGTTTCGCAGCCGGTTTGTCAGTCACCAGCCGCTTCGCCACCCACCAGAACAGCAGGTAGCCGATGTCGAACGCCAGTATGGCCACCAGGTAGCTGAAGCCCACGAACGGAACCACCAGCGCGGAGCCGAGTATGAGGAACACCCTGTGCTCGGTGGCCCAGCCCAGCCTTCCGACGAACTCCATCTCGTCTATGAATGCGAGCAAAGCGAAGAACACGAACAGCAGCGGCTCGAACTGCGGGAAGCCGAGCGCGAACGGCAGGAACATGGCTATCGCGAACCCGAGCACGTGCGTGTGGGTGTCGATTTTCCTGGCAAAGACCTGCGCGAACAGGGCGCCGAGAAGAAGCATTGCAACTAATGACTGGGACACCAGGTAGCCCACCAGCGCCCCGTAGAGCACTGCGAGGGGCCATTTCAGCTGGTTCTTCCCCTTTCTCTCGTCGTCTATCCAGTCCACCGCCTTCACGGTGAGGCCTGCGCAGAAAACCAGTGCCAGCATAGGTATGATGTCGAGCAAATCAATCACCCAAAAACTTCCTCATCATGAGCGGAAATGCGATTGTCGCGTCGCAATCCACGGTAACGTGCCTCGCCTTCTCGGCAATCTTGCCCCAGGACACGGCCTCGTTGGTCCGGGCGCCGGAAAGCGAGCCGTCCCAGGGGGACGAAGTGGTGACATAGACCGCGTAATCCAGCCCGCCCCTAAGCAGGTTCACGCCGATGGCGTGGTGCTTGGATATGCCGCCTCCAAGCACGATGCCGCCCGCCCGCTCCGCGTTGAGCGAAATGTCCGCGAGCAGCTTCATGTCCTTGGTGACGTCTATGCCGAAATCCGGGTGCCTCTGCTTGAAAAAATACGTCTGGAGGCCGATGGCGGAGTCGGTTATGCCCGGCGAGAAGACCGGAATCTTGTTTTTTGAGCACCAGTAGAGGAAAGAGCCCTTGTCCGAAACCGACTCCCCGAGCGCGCGGGCGAGCGAGCTTGGCGACGTGACGACCTCGTCGTTGTAAAGGCGCTCGAAAACCGGCTGGACCTTCTTTTCCAGGTATTCGTAGCATTCGTTCCTTATGAGGACGTTGCCGAGCCGGTTTACGCCCTTTTTGTGGAGCGCGGCGTCGTCCATGAAGAAATCGCCGACTTCATAATCCATCTTCGTGCGTATGATGTCGTGGTCCAGCGAGCCGCCGGTGGTGATGACCACGTCAATGAATTTGCGCCTGCACATCTGGGCGAACACGCCCCGCAGGCCGCTGGCCACCATGTTCGCGGTGAAGGAGAGGAATATTGTCGCATTGTCCTTTTTCATGCGCTCAATGAGCCCTATTGCCAGGCCGATGTTAGTGGCCTGGAATCCGGTTGACAGGTACTCCTGCCCGCCGTTCTTTCCATAGAGGTCTGCTACGTCCATAGGCCATCAAGAAGGACTATAAGACAAATGTTTAAATAGGGGTTTGTGCTAATATAGTTACAATGTATATCTGCAAAGGGTGACCAGAGTAAGTTAGAGGGAATGCATCCATGAAGAAAACCGAGTATTCGGAAGTTCATATTCCCGATGCGGGAGAGAGGCAGCTGGAGCTTGATGCAGAGAAGAAGGAAGAGACGGCCCTGCCCCAGTTCGCAAAGGAAGTTCCTATTTCAACCAAAATCCGCGAGGACAACGACACCATCACCCTGGAGCACACCTGGAAGGATTCCAGGTGCGAGAACATCCGGGCAAAGGTCGTGGCATTCAGGCAGGGCGAGAGCCTCGGCGACATCCACATGGTGAATGCCAGGGACGGCGCGGACACGGTGTCCTTCACCCACGGAAAGACAGTTTACATATTCAGGAAGACCACAAAGGACATCGCAAGGGCGCTCTACAACGCCTATTCCAGGCTCCAGGGGGGGCTTGAGAATATCGTCGGCTGGATGGTGACGGTCCTTGGCACCGCCTACGTGATATCCAAGGTCGAGCAAACCGCCTGGTGCTTTGACAGGAGGCTTGCCAGGCACGACAACATAAACTTCGTGGAATCGGACTCCCTGGATTCCGGGCAGAAGAGGCACCTCTGCGACATGATAATAAACAACCTCGCGGCGCTTCATTCCAGGCGCCTCGTGCTCGGGACGTTCACGCTCAACTCCGTGCTCATCAAGAACGACGGCATCAAATTCACGGACCTAAGGGGCCTGCGCGCCACAAGGAAGCTCTCCTTCTGCGTGGAGGAGTTCAAGGCCCTGATGCAGTACCTCTTCGCGCTCGGCATGATGGGCAGCGAGGACAGGTACCTGGCAATAGCGACCTACCACGCGGCGAACGAGCAGGCATGCATCGAATGGTACAAGGAAAAAACGGGCGCGGCGGCAAAGGAAGCGCTCCAAATCACGGACATGCTCGAAACGGAAATATTCAGCTGATTGTAGTTTTCAAATCGTTTCTGTTTTCAAATTTTTTCTGATTTCGTAGGCCCAGCCCCGGCTTCGTCCCTCCTCAGGCGGTATGCAGAAGCGAAGTCGGCGCCCATCAGCCCTTCCTCGTGGGTTATCACGAACGTCTGCTTCACCACGTCGGGCACCCGGGTCTGGAGCGTGTCCGAGAGCAGCCTTACCGCCTCGGCATCCAGGTTGTGGGTGGGCTCGTCCAGCACCAGCCAGGAGAGATTGGGTGTGAGAACCGCCGCGAGCGCGACGCGGATTGTTAGCGCCGCACACGCCCGCTCTCCTCCGGATGCCACGGATTCCAGCGGCTTCCAAACCGAGCGGTCCTCGATTTCTATGAGATAATCCTTGTCCGTGGCAGTGAGCCTTATGGAAGGGTAGTTCCTGTAGGGATAGAATATCGGCCAGACCTCCGCCATTGCCGAGTTTATGGCGGCAGCGAGCTCGGAGCGCAGTGAGGCCTGGGTGTCCAGGAGGGCGTCCCTGTATATGGTGAGCTGCTCCTCAAGAGCGGCACAGCGCCCGGAATCCTTTTTCGCCTGCTCCAGCTGTGCGAGCTCCTTCCCGAGCCTTTCTCCGGCCGTCGCGTGCATGGAAACCTGGATTTCAAGCGATTTCCGCTCGTTCAGGCTGCGCTCGAAGCCGAGCCGCGCCTCTTCCGCGGATTTTCTGCATGCCTCGTGCTCCGTTGGATTGAATCCAAGCGAGGCGAGCTGCTCCGTTGTCTTGGCAAGCCCTTTTTCCGCTTCCGTGAGCCTGGATTTCCTGGCGATCATCTCTTCCATGCGGCTGCACTCCAGCATGATGGACTGGACTTCCTGGGCAAGGACGGCCAGTTTGCTGTCCAGCGCTGTTTTCGCCTCCTGGGCGGATGCGAGCCTTGCGCCAAGTTCCCTGAGCCCGGATTCCGCAGCCGCGCTTCCGGACGCCTCCTTCTCCAGCCTGGACACCACGTCCTGGAGCGAGGCCGCCTTCTTCAGCCTGAGCGAGAGATTGGAGGCCAGTTTCCGCTTCTCCGCCAAAGGCAGCTCAAGGGCCGTTGAGCGTTTCTGCATGCCCGCGGCCCGCGCCTTCTTCTCATTAATGACATGCTCTATGCCGTGTTCGCCGAGCGGGCCGCCGCACACCGGGCACTCCGACGCCCCGGGCTTCAGGCCCCTTACCAGCTCCTCGGTTTCTTTCATGGATGCGAGCAGGGATTTCTGTTCTGATGCGAGGGCCAGGGAGTCGTTTTCCGCCGCTTTGAGCGCTGACTCGGTTTCCGCAACACTCCCGCCTTCGAGCAGCGACAAGAGCTCGTTTCTTCTGGCTTCCAGCTCCTTGCCTGCCCGCAGCGCCTGCTCGAGTTTTGCTTTTGCGAAACCCGCACGCTTGGATAGCTCGGTCAGCTCCGTGTCAATGGCCCTGAGCCCTGATTTCCCGGATTCCAGGTCCTGCTTTTTCCCGGAAAGCGATGCCTTTGCCCGCGAGTGGGTTTCCGCGTCGAAAGCTTTGCCCTCCAGCTCCATCTTGAGCTGGCTGGACGTGGCCTCCAATCGCACCTTCTCTTTCGAAAGCCTCTCGTGGCTGTCCTTTTTGAGCGTGAGTCCGGAAAGCTGCTTCTCCTGCGCCTGAACCTCCTGCTTTGCCTTCTCCCCTTGCACGGAAGCCGACGCGAGCCTCGCGCGAAGCGATTCGAGCTGCTCTTTTTGCCCTGCATGCTCTTTCTTCGTTTTCTCAAGGGTTTCCAGGCTGAACATCTTGTCCAGCATCCGCCTCTCTTCCCTTATCCGGTTTATCACGGAAACCGCGTTCTGCCTCGCGGCCTCGAACCTGTCCAGCCCGAGCAGCGCATCCAGCTCCTCCCTGCGCCTGCGCGGGTCAAGGCTGAGGAAATGGTCTATGTTGTTCTGCTCGGAATAGATGGCGCGGGTGAACAGGTCGTAGTCCACGGCCAGGAGACTGGATATGTAGGTTTTCACGGGCTCGGGCCCGCTCTCCAGCATGGCGGCGCCCCGGAACAGCCGGGCCTCGGATTCCACCCTTGACTTTCCCTTTGCCAGCGTGCGCTCGACCGTGTAGTCCGAGCCGTTGCACCCGAATTCAAGGATTACCGATGCTTTGTCCTCGTTGAGCCTGAAGATGTCCTGGAGCCTGAGCTTCCTGCGCTCGAGCGCGGGGAACGTGCCGAACAGGGCGAAGGATATGGCGTCCATCACAGAGCTCTTGCCCGCCCCCATCTGGCCGACAAGCAGGTTGGCGCCTTCGCTGAACTCAAGTTTCGTGTCCGCGTGCGAGCGCCAGTTGAGGAGCCGGATGGATTTTATCATCGTTGGATATTATTGCGGAGAAAGGGATTAATATCCTAGCCAAGAACCACATAGCAGCACATCCGATGGTGCGGCCCATGTCCCTTTTCAACAAGCTCCTTATCGCAGCTACTGTGCTCGGCCTCCTGTTCCCGGGCCCCGGCATTGCCATTGCCGCATTCTCGCTCGTGCCGCTGTCAATCTCCATGTTCTTCTCCATACTCGCGTCCAGGCAGAAAATCCAGCTGGACTTCACAGGGGTAAGGAATGGTGTTGTCTATAGCTACATCGCCCTGACAGGCTCGGTTCTCATTGCCTCCTTTTTCATGCCCGACGGGCTGCGCGAGGGGCTCGTGATGTACGCCCTGTTCCCGCCCGCCATCAGCGTGCTCGTGCTTTCAATCCACTGGGGGGGAAGGAGGGACGAGGTGTTCGCGTTCCAGCTCCTGAGCTATTGCCTCAGCATCCTGTTCGTGCCAATCGCCGCGTACATCCTTCTGGGCGGCGCGGTGAACCCGGCCACCCTGTTCGTGCAGCTTCTTGCCGCATTCATAGTGCCCGGAGCCCTGAGCTTCGCCTTCAAAGCAAAAGACAAGGAACTAATGGCCGAGCTTTCAACGGTCTTCCTCGCCATCCTGTTCTACATAATGATGGCCAAGAGCCAGCCCTGGGTGATTGCGAACTGGCAGATGCTCGTTGTTTACATGGTGCCGCTAGGGCTGCTGAACGCGATAGTGGGCTATGCGGCATACCGGATGACGAAGGACCCGGATGCTACGCTCTACGCGCTTTTCAAGAACGGCGGCGCGGCTGCCGCGGTGTCCATGGGCCTGCTCGCTCCGGCAGCCATAGCCATGATTTCGGCAAAAACGTTCGTGGACGTGGCGCTCATATTGGGTTTCGGAAGGCTGTGGCCCAAGCGAACTGCTTAAATATTGTGGCGGGCATGATGGTTATGAATGATGACCACGGTGATCACTGAGCCGGTCCCTAAGCCGTAAAAAGCCACGGACTAAGGTGATGAAGATTGATGTGCGGTCTGACACCTTTTCATTGGCACAGGAGTTCCTAAATTGAAGAATCAGTTATGGAAGTTGGGGTCGCCTCCTCCTTGCAGGCAGTCTTCCCTGCAGGTGGCATAGCCAGTTTTGCAAGTATTCATGCAATCGACATAATCGGCATCCACGGGATAGTATATCGTGCCGTTCACCTCATAAGGCTGAAGCACTTTCTCTTTCAGGTGGCAGTCCGTTTCGCAGCTTGTGGAAGTCTGCTGGCATTTGGCCAGGCATTGCTTTGACGCCCCCCTTGAGCGGAAATCAGCGATTATCTCCTCTATGGAACGGCCCGTCTGGTCCCCTGCCACCCTGGCGACACAGGAGTACTTCTGGGCCGGGTTGGTCAGGACGTCGCATGCGCTCATCAGCTGGCGCTTGCCGGCATAATCAGAGACACAGGCGGCGGGGTCGGGCGCCTGCAGGCATAATTTCGGGTCGTTCTTGCCGTCCGCGAATGTGAGGTAGCACTCCTTCACATCCTGTGCTTCTTTGAGGGCGGCACACTGCTTGATGTCGTCTTTTTGCAGGGCTGCGATGCCTGCGGTATAGCCCGCGTGCTCCACGCATCCGCCCAGGAGCAGGCAGGAAACCACGGCCGCCAGGAAAAAAACTTGTGTTTTTTGCATAAGGGCATTTGGCGGGATAGGGATTTAACTCTGATAGTCCGAAGCACAACCAAAACGCCGGACTCAAAACCCAAAGCCGCGGCTCGCCCGTGGCCTTCTTATTTTTATAAGTATTTATTCGAGCATGAAAATAAATTTTCATTTTATTAGATACGCGGGCGGCCGAAACAATTTATTTTTGCTATTAATCCTTCTTTCAGGGGTATTGGCGCTGGGTTGTGTGTCTCAGCAACCCCAACCTGGTAGGGAGTGGCCCATCTCTGCAGAGGAATACTCCAGCTCTGCAGCCGGCTCTACAGAAAAGCTGATATGGCCCATCGATTGCAAGCCAGGAGTGAACTGTGATATTTTTTATCCGGATATAGACAAGGATGGAAAAGCAAACTGCGGCCAGGTCGGATCCATAGGGCACGAAGGAACGGACATTGGCATCAGTTGGGGCATGATGGAAAAAGGAACGGACGTATACGCCGCAGCAGACGGGGTTGTAAAATGGGTGTTTGATGGCAAATACGACCGGTGCGAAAACTTCGGCCTGCCCTTTGGCATAAAATTAAACGATAACCCGGATTGCAACGACCCCGCGGGACCCCCGCAGCCAGGAGCATCTTCGGGCTATAGGGTTTGCACTGAGCGCGGCGATTATTGCAACGCCGCCCTGAAAACGGCTGGCGGAAACGCGAATTGCGTATGGTGTTTCTATGGCGGCAACGTAATCGTGATTCTTCATGATGCAAACAAGACTTCAGGAGTTTTTGCAACAAGATACGACCACCTGAAGAACGGGTCTATCCTGGTCCGCCCTGGTGATAAGGTAAAGGCAGGGCAAAAGATAGCTGAAGCTGGAAGCGCCGGCCGCTCATCGGGCCCGCATCTTCATTTTGAGGTATGGTCTGACTGGTACACCCCCATTGATCCCTGGGCTCCTTCATGCGGACCAACGGGAAGCCTTTGGCGTTATAAGAATCCGGCCAACCAGACCTAGCGTGCGGCCTGACTAACCTTTGAAGAAAAGGGTCCGGAGCAATGCATCTTCAGCGCTTTTCCTGCATTACCCCGTAAGCCACTGCGCCGACGAGCCCAAGTTCTTCGGTTTCGTTCCTCAGGACCTCTGGGGGCTTCAGGGCGGCCATATGATAATAACCAGGCACATACGTAGGGGAACCCGGGGTTAACATTTCTATAGCGGGCACTAACAGGGAGCCCCAGTCGTTTGTCATGCTTCCCATGCACACCAATACCTCGGGCATGTGGAGCCCCGCAAGAATCCCTATTGAAGCCGCTATCATCCCGGCCTGCGTGTCCCGGATGAATGCCTGCGGCGCTTCTTCCGGAGCCAGCTGGAATGCCTGATACACATGTTTCGCCGAGATGTGGCTGACAATCACAGGGTAGATGGAATCGTCCTTAAGGCCTGAGAAGGGGATGTTTGTTCCGAATTTTTTATTATAATCCGCAAGCGCCATGAGCATGATTTTGTGGCCAGGCGCGCGATTCATGGCCGGGCAATGACAAAACGCAGTGCAACCAACATATTTATATTAAAGTTACATTAACGTTGCATAATAGGGTATAGAGGTGTCCGCTATGGTGTATAAGCAGTCGGGCGGTTCACGCCATCCTGTTTTTTTTGCCGTTGCCATGCTCCTTCTTTCAGCCCTTTCATACGCCGCGGACCCGACAACCTCGGCCAGCGCGACTGCCAATGGCAACACGTACAGCTTCGGCAGCTGGTCCGCATCCACGGTGTCCGTCACGCTCGCGTGCGCCCCCGGAGGCTCGGACTGCGCGAACGTTTCCTACTGCACCGACACGTCCAATACCTGCGACCCCACGGGCGGCGGGACGGCCTACGGCGCGCCGGTCGGCATCTCCACCGAAGGGGTGTCCTACATCCGCTACGCAAGCGCCAACAGCACGGGCAACTGGGGCGACACGGGTTCCGGCACAATAGAGATAGACACCACTCCCCCGGCGATTTCCATAATAGACGATTCTTCGGGCGCCTGGACCGATGATGACGCCATAACGGCGAGCGTATCGGACAACGGGTCTGGGATAGCGAATACCGTGTGGGCCAAGGAGCCGGGCTCGAACTGCGGCTCCTCGCAGGACAGCGACCTCAATTCCGGCACGAGCGGCGCCTTCATGGACGCAAACAACGACGTGCTCTACCAGAACGAGTACATCTGCTTCAGGGCAACCGACGTTGCGGGCAACAGGGGTTATGCCGCCTCTTCAGAAATAGACCGCCTTGACACCACGTCCCCGACCGTAAATGCCGGCCCTGACCAGAATGAGAATTCGCAATTCACGCAGAACGGGGCGGCGTCGGATTCCGGGAGCGGTATCGCGTCCTATTTCTGGTCGAAAACTTCCGGGCCGGGAAGCATAAGCTTCGGCAACCAATACTCGCAGAGCACCACGGTGAGTGCGGATAAGGACGGCACCTACGTGATAAGCCTCATAGCAACCGACGCGGCGGGCAATTCAGGCTCCGGCAGCTTCACGCTCAGGTGGATAACCGCCGCCCCGGGCATCACGATTTCCAATCCCGGTTCCTCTCCGGCGCAATCCAAGGCTGTTTCCGCCTCCGTGGCGTCGGGAACCGTTTCAATGGCAATCACCAACGGTTCGGCATGCGATTCTTCAGTGTCGTTCGTGCCCTACGCGGCCGTCACATTCACCAATGAATCCGACAACGGGAAGCGGGTCTGCTACAGGGTGACCGACTCGCTGGGCAACACCGCATATAATATGTCGGGCGCAGTGGGGGGGATTGACACCACCAGGCCGGTTCTGGCACTCAACGGCGCTCAATCGGTCACGCTGGAGGTGCACTCCGGCTACAGCGACGCGGGCGCCACTGCCACGGACAATCACGACGGAGACCTGGCCTCCGGGATAATTGTCGCCAATCCCGTGAACACCAGCAGGATTGGCAGCTACACTGTCACCTATGACGTGGCGGATGCCGCGGGCAACAGGGCAATGCAGCTGGCACGGACCGTGGATGTCGTGGACACCACCAAACCCGTGATAACCCTTCTTGGCAACTCATCTGTCACAATCCAGGTGAACTCGAACTACACCGATGAGGGGGCGACTGCCTGGGACGATTATGACGGCAATCTCAGCTCGGGCATAGTGACAAGCGGACAGGTGCAAACCAATACTGCGGGCACGTATAGCATCACCTACGACGTTTCCGATTCTTCGGGCAATAAAGCGGACGGGGTTGTCCGCACTGTGGCGGTGGAAGGCGGCATGGGCGGGCTGGCGTGCGGCCTGCTTCCGGCAGGCCTGGCCATCGTGTTTGTCGCAGGTGCAGGGGCATATTTCCTGGTTTTTAAGAAAAGGCGCGGGCCGAACTCAAGGCAGCGGTTCCATTCGGATTAACCGGTTCGGGGCCGAAGGACGCTGGCAGCCCATGACTATTCCGTCACTCGCCTTCAGAAGCCATGTAATCCCGTATGATTACGCTTTCCGGCCTCAGCCCGAAGCGCAACCTGGCGAACTCCGTGTACTCCTCCGGGCTTTTCGTCCTGACCTCGCCGTCGGCGAAATTCACCACGAAGCTCACGAAGGTCTTAATCCGCTCGGAGACGCAGTCGTTCACGAAGCTGCAAATGTTTTCAAAAGCGTTTCTGAAGCACGGCCTGCAGAGGGCGTCGTAATCATCAGAATTCGTTTCATTCACTGAAATCCTTATTTCATTAAGGCCCGCAGCTTCCAGCTCGCGCGCGGGATCTATGCCGGCGCGCGTGCACCCGTCCCATTGCGCTGCGACCATGCACTTTATCGTCCCGTCCGTGTCCACCCGTATTTTTCCCACGTGGCCGGCGCGCCTCAGGGCGCGGATGGTCTCGCAGACCAAATCGAACTGCGCCAGGGGTTCGCCCAGGCCGACAAATGCGATTTCCGGGATGTAACCCAGGAACTCAGGGGACATGCCAGGCACCATGGCTCGTACTTCCCCGATTATTTCCTCCACTTTCGGCGCTCTCCTCAGGTACAGCGAGGTGCCTGCTTTCTTTTCATAGATATTCGGCTTCCCGTTGATTGCATCGCCCCTTCTGCAAAAGCGGCAGCGGTTCGGGCACCTGAATTTCGGTATCACGTTGATGTAAAGCGGGTTCGCGCCCCGCTCGTGGGGCGTCGCGAACGAATAAACAACGCTTCCGTTTTTTCTGGCATTGTCCATAAGACCACAATATAATGCGTATATACACTGAAGTATTTAAAAACTGGCGTAACTCCTTGCAAAATCCCTGGACCCGCGCCTTTAATCCACCGTCTTCTGCACCGTGGGCTCGCGGGATTTGGGCTCGGGCCATTTCTTCGGATACCCGAAAATCAGCGGGCAGTAAAGCTTCTGGGAGTCCTTTATCCCGATGCTTCTTAGCGTGTCGCGGTCGTCCCGCAGCGCGGTGGCGAAGCCTATGAAGCAGCTCCCGAGGCCCATGCCATAGGCGCGCAGCATCATGTTCTGCGCAGCGAGCGCGCAGTCTATTGGAGCCCAGTCGCCCTCGTCCGCGACAATGAATATGAGGAGCGGCGCGCCGTAGAATATCACGTCTTCCTTTACCTTCATCCTCTCCAGCATCCTTGCGCCGAAACCAAACGCGCCGAGCCTGGCCTTCACCTTGTCCGACAATTCGTTGATTTTGTCCCTGTTGGTGATGACTATGAACCTGCAGGGCTGGGCGTCCATTGCCGAAGGCGCCATTGCCCCTGCCGAGAGCAACTGCCTTACCGCATCGTCCGGAACCTTCTTGTCCACGTAGTCCCGAACCGAACGCCTCCCGAGTATCGCTTTTTCAGTTTCCATGGCACCAGCCTCCTTTCACTACAAATCCCAGCACTGCATCCATTGCGAGCATGGTTTCGCGCGCGAGCTTCGCGTTTTTCCTTCCCAGCCTGCGCCCCTTTGCCAGTCTTCCCACCCTGCGCACATAGTGGCAGAAAACCTCCATTGCCGCAGGGATGTTGAAATCGTCGCAGGCATGGCTGCGGAACGAGTCCAGGCTTTCTTTGGCGAGCCTGTCGGCTTCCGGGCTCTCCTTGCCGGACCTGCATGCGCACAATGATGAAAGGCAGCGCCTGCACGCCCTTAGGTCGTCCGCGGCTTTGCGCAGCCCGCTGAAAGTGAAATTGAGCCTTCTCCGGTAATGGGTGGAGAGAAGGTGCGCGCGTATCGCGTCATAGCCGAAGCCCATCCCGTGGACCTCTTCCACGGTGTAAAAGTTGCCAAGGGACTTGCTCATCTTCTTCCCCTTCACCAGAAGGTGGCGGCAGTGGAGCCAGTGGCGCGCGGGCTTTTTTCCGGTCGCGCCTTCGGTCTGGGCGATTTCGTTCTCGTGGTGGCTGAATATGTTGTCAACCCCGCCCTCGTGGATGTCAAAGGGCACGCCGAGGAACCGCAATTCCATGGCGCTGCATTCGATGTGCCAGCCAGGCCTGCCTTTGCTTAGAGGTGTTTTCCAGAATATGTCGCCGTCGCCCTTCCTCCACGCCTTCCAGAGCAGGAAATCTCCTGCTTCCCTCTGGTAGTAGTCGTCCTTCATGACCTTGCGGCCCAGGCCGCGGCCGAAGCGCGAGCGCGAGAACCTGCCATAGCCGCGGACCTTTGAGACGTCCATGAACACGTTTCCTCCGCCGTCCTTGTACGCGAGCCTTTTCGCGAGCAGTTTTTTTATCATCCTTACCATGAACCGGATGTTTTCGGTGGCCCGGGGGTATTTGTTTGCGGGTATGATGTTCAGATTGCCCGATGTGCGGTGGAATTGCGACTCGTTGCGCCGAGTTATCTTTTTCATGCGCCTCATGCTTCCCTTTGCGGCGCGCACGGACTTGTCCTCTATGTCCGTGATGTTCATCATATGAAGCACGCGGTACCCTTTCGCCATCAGCACCCTTTTCACCGCGTCCTCGAAAACATAGGAGCGGAAATTGCCCAGATGCGGCGCGGCGTACACGCTCGGGCCGCAGGAGTAGATGCGGGCCTCGCCTTTGCGCAGGGAATGGAACTCCCGCACCTTGCGTGAGGCGGTATCGTAGAAGCGGATTGCACGCATGGGGATATAGGAGAAGAGGCGCTTTTTATTCCTTGCCTGCATCCGGCTGGGATGGCATTGCCCGCCAAGGCATTCAATAGCCGTATTTCTTCACGAACCAGCCTTTCACCAGCTGGACGAGGAGCAGGTAGGCGAGCACCAGGACGCCGAGGAAAACGAAGTAGGCCGGCGGCATCTGGACGAAACCCAGCGCTCCGGCAATGGGCGAGAAGGGGAGCAGGAGCCCGATGATCACGATTACCAGCGAGCTGGCGAGCAGCAGCCTGCTCGGCATGCTTTCGAGGAACGGAATCTTTCCTGTCCGTATCACGTGGATGACGAGCGTCTGGGTTATGAGGGATTCGAGGAACCAGCCCGTGTGGAAAAAGGATTCGTTCGCATGGAAGAAGAAGAGCAGCGCGAAAAACGTGATGAAATCGAAAAGCGAGCTCACCGGGCCGACGATGAGCATGAAGTTGCGTATCCTGGATATGTCCCAGGGGCGGGGCGCGGTTATGTACTCGCGGTCCACCTCGTCGGCGGGTATCGCCACCTGGGACATGTCGTAGAGGAAGTTGTTGAGCAGTATCTGTATCGGTGCCATGGGCAGGAACGGCAGGAACAGGCTCGCGCCAGTCATGCTTATCATGTTGCCGAGGTTCGAGCTGGCCCCCATCCTGATGTACTTGGTGATGTTGCCGAAGACCTTCCTGCCCTCCACGATGCCGTCGCCGAGCACCGTGAGGCTCTTGCGCAGGAGTATTATGTCCGCGGACTCCCGCGCGATGTCAACCGCATTGCTCACGGATATGCCCACGTCGGATGCCTTGAGCGAGGGCGCGTCGTTTATCCCGTCGCCCAAATAGCCGACGGTATGGCCGTTCTTCTGGAGCGCGCGTATGATGCGCTCCTTCTGCGAAGGCGAGAGCATGGCGAAGATGCTGGTGCTTTCGACCGCCGAGCCCAGTTCCGCGTCGCTCATCTTGTCAACGTGCTCGCCGGCCAGTATGCCCTTCACCTCTATGCCGACATCCGCGCATATCTTCCTGGTTATGAGGTCGTTGTCCCCGGTGAGTATCTTCAGCCCGACGCCGAGCTTCTTCAGCGTCTGGATGGCCTTCTTCACGGTCGGCTTGGGAGGGTCCAGGAACGCCAGGTAGCCCTTGAGGATGAGGTCCTGCTCGTCGTCCTTGGTGTAGGCGGTTTTTTTCTCCACGTCCTTGTAGGCCAGGGCGAGCACGCGAAAGCCGCTTGAGCTCAGGGCCGCGTATTCCTTCTGCAGGCCGGAAAGGAGATGGGACTCTATCTTCTCCACCCTGTTGTCCAGCTCGTAGCGCGTGCAGCGCTTTATCATAGCCTCGGGCGCGCCCTTGGTGATTATGCGCACTGCCCCGTCCGTGGCTACCACCACGGACATGACCTTGCGCGAGAAGTCGAACGGAATCTCGTCTATCTTCTTGTAATTCTGCACCGCGAGCTTCTCGTGCTTCAGTATCGCCTGGTCCAGGAGGTTCTTCAGCCCGGTCTGGTAAAAGCTGTTGACATAGCCCAGGGCGAGCACGTCCTCGCTCTCCCTGCCTGCGACATCGAGGTGCCTCTCCAGCACAATGGTGTTGAGCGTGAGCGTTCCGGTCTTGTCCGTGCAAAGCACGTCCATGGCGCCGAAGTTCTGGATGGAGTTGAGCCTCTTCACTATGACCTGCTTCTTCGCCATTGTGATTGCGCCCTTGGACAGGTTCACGGCAATCATCATGGGAAGCATCTGCGGCGTGAGGCCGACCGCCACGGCGAGGGAGAAAAGGAGCGCTTGGGCGACGTCTCCCTTCAGGATAGCGTTTATGGCGAAAATCGCGGCCACCAGCAGGACCATGAAGCGTATCATGAGCCAGGTGAATGCGTTCACGCCCCGGTCAAAGCTCGTCTCCACGTGCATGGCTGTGAGCTTGCGCGAGAGCTCGCCGAAGCGGGTCGAGAGGCCGGTCTTCACCACGAGGCCGTAGGCCGTCCCGCTCACCACGCTGGAGCCCATGAATGCGATGTTCGCCAGTTCCTGCGGGGAGGCGCTTTTGGGGCTTAGGGGTGCGCTGCTCTTCTCAACGGGGAACGACTCTCCGGTGAACGAGGATTGGTTGATGAAAAGGTCCTTGCAGCTGAAAATCCGGAGGTCCGCCGGTATCATGTCTCCCGCGTAGAGGTCTATGACGTCGCCGGGCACTATGTCCCTCATGGGGACCTCCTTGGACACGCCGTTGCGCACCACGGTGGCCGTGAGCGGGATGAGCCCGCGGAGCTTCTCCGCCTCCTTGCCCGCATTGTGCTCCTGCACGAAGGAGAGCACCACGCTGACGAACGCCATGGTGAGGACTATCAGCGCCTCGGTGCGCTCGCCGAAGTACAACGACGCCAATGCGATTATGAGCATGACCGCAATCAGCGGGCTGAAGAAGTTGGAGAGGAACTGGAACAGGATGTTGCGCTTCTCCTTTTTCGCAAGCTCGTTGTGGCCGTATTGCGCGAGGCGGTTCTTGGCCTCGCTGTCCGAAAGGCCCTTTGGCGAGGAATAGAATTTGGCAAAAAGCTCCTCGGAGGTCGCGGAGCAGAACTCCTGGTCAGACTTCCCTGCCTGCACAGGACCGGAGTTTTCCATGCCCGCCATCACTTAATACCTCTGGGAATCCGGAAATTACAAACGCCTATCGGCCGCATGGATAGTTGGGATGCGCAGAATATATAACCTTTACACTCTAGCCCCGCATTAGCCCAGCCAGTTTCAAATTCACTTCCTCAACCAGAGGAGGCGGACGGTCCCTCAAGTCCCGGGGCCTTGTATCCCGCATGGGGTCGGCATTAAGTTCCATACGCAGGTCGGATAGCACCTCCGGGTCGTCGCAATGCGCCAGGATATCCTGTGCGAGCCGCAATGCCTCTCCATGGCTTTTGTTTGCATTTTCCGTGGGGACCGATTGAGGCACGGACTTTGAGCCGTTCCAGCCTTCATGTACATGCCGCACAATAGTTGTCCTTTCCATAGCCTCGTTCATGAGTCTCCTGAGCTTCCGGAGGTCGGGCTTCCTGTCAATCCTGTCCGTGGCCGGGCCGCTCGTGCGCGGGCCTGCCTGCCGGACCGGCATTGCGCTGGTTTCTGTTGCTATTGCCGTTTTCACATTCACACCGATGATACATGGCACCAATGATATATTTATAGCTTTTACGTACAAAAATGTGCATCATGTACCCTATCCTGGAAGATGCGTTCCTGCGCTATCCGATGCGCAAAAAGGTGGCCGGACTCCTGCTGAGGCAGGGCATGCGCGTCGACAAAAACGGGCGCATATTTTCAGGCGCCGTGGAGATAAGCCCGGTGAAGATAGCGCGGGCCCTAGGCGTGGACCGCAGGGTGGTGCTGGAGACAGGCCAGCTCATATGCGATGTTCCGGAGCTTTTCGGCATATTCCAGGGGCTGGAACCCACGGCGTCGATTCGGGGCGTGGCGAAGAACCTGGGTTTCGAGGTGCTTGAAATCGAGGCCGAACCCCATGCCAGGGGCATTGTGAGCGCCGTAACCGCAATCATCGCGGATGCGAAAATCAGCATCAGGCAGCTGGTTTGCGACGACCCGGACATCTATCCGAACCCGAAACTCACCGTGGTGCTGGAAAAAAGGCTCCCTCCGAAGGCGTTGCTGGGGATCAGGGAACTGAAGAGCATCGCAAGGCTTTCAATAGGATGAAACTGCCTGCTAGCATGGCTTTGGCCGGATTAAGACCGCCCCGGCACAGACCAGCCCGAGTATGGCCGCGGGAGCGCAGCAGCCGCTTGTTGTCGTCGTAGAGGAAAAATACGGCTTGCACGTCCCACTGCCGCAATATTCATTGTCACCGCAGTCCCCGCTCGAATAGCAGCTTTGCGCGAATGCAGAGCCTGCGAGCAGGACAAGGGCCAAAAGATATATCGACTTCATGTTTTGTTCACCTTCAGATGCTTTAGTGATTTCCAGTAGAAGAAACCCACTATGGCGAACGTGGCGAGCGGCGAGGCCCAGACAGGCATGCGGAACCCGAAGCTGTCCGCTATCATGATGAGCCCGAGCACGAATATGGAATACATGGCCCCGTTCTTCAGGAACACGTACTTTTTCACGTTCTCTATGTTTCGCACCGTGAGCTCCCGCACCACCATTGCGCCTATGCCGTTTCCAATCAGGATGAGCGGAATTGCGAGCGTGAATGCGAATGCGCCGACCACGCCGTCTATGGAGAACGTGGCGTCTATCACCTCAAGGTAGAGGAGCTTGCTCAGGTCGCTCATGTTGCTTCCGGCCTCCAGCAGTTCCGTTTCCGCCAGTTCGGCGTTCTGCTTGAAGCCGTGCACTATGAAGAACGCGGTGGAGCCGACCACCGCGCCGAAAGCCATCATGGGGTCCCGGTTTATCGCGAACCACGTGAGGCCGGCGAGGAAGACGGAGATCGCTGCGAAGAACCAGACGGCCTGGGATTTTATGAATTCCTCGCCCGGAAGCCCGAAACGCTTGGGCTCCATGAACAGCCAGTGGAGGAAAAGGAAAACCAGGAACACGCCTCCGCCTATGAGGAGTACGGGGCCGCTCCGGTCCATGGCCTGGGCGACTGCCGGGTCGCTGCTGAACATCGCGGTCATCACTCCAACGGGGCCTAGCGACGGATTCGCGGCAAGCATTATCAGGAACGGGAGCAGGCCGCGGACCACGAACACCGCTATGAGAAGGCCCCAGAGCAGGAACCATTTTCTAGCCCTCGCGGACATCCTGCCGAGTATGTCGGCGTTGATTATGGCATTGTCTATGCTGGTGATTGCCTCGAAGAACGCGAGGCCGAGTATTATCAGCAGGATTGAGACGATGTCCATGGCGGTTACCGGTTTCAGAACGCGAAACCTATCTGCATCTTCTTGTTTATGTCGAATGACATCGGAAGGCTTAGCGAGGCGTCAAGGTACCAGCGGACGTTCGCCCATTGGTCACCTGCGAGCATGCCGACAAGACCGGCGATTGGATTGTCTGCCTGCGGTGCGGCGCGCTGAGGACTCGGAAGCACAAACTCGAAATCATATTCGCTCGCGCCTGCCGGGTATTCCTGTTCGCCCTTGAGCGGGATTTCCTGGAGATACACCCGCTCGATACGGTTTGACTCCCGGCCCCGCGAACCGGCCATGGCGCTCCGCACTATCCGCTCGCCGTAGAAGCGTATCCTGAGCTCCTTTGCCTTTTTAGGCTGGTTCAGGCTGAGTTTCACTTTCCCCTTCAGTTTTTCCCCTGCGGAATAGCTCTGCTTTTCCATCTCTATCTCGATTTTGCCCTCTCCGATTCCCAATACCATTGAACCACCCCAAAATCATTTCACGTATTTCCAGAACATCAGCGCTGAAGCGAAAGCGATGATTGCCGCGAGCGAGAAACCAGCAATCGGGCCTGAGATCGTCCAGAGCGCGCCGAGCATTATGCTCGCCGGAAGATATGCCGCCCCTATCGCGGTGTTATACGCGCCGAGTGCCAGCCCGCGCTTCTCCTCCCCGGTCATGTCAGCGATGAACGCCTTGTTCACGCTCTCGTCCGCTGCCACGAAAACGCCGTAAAGCGCGAAAAGGATGGCCGCATGCCACCACTGGCTCGCGAAAGCGAATCCCAAACACACCGCCGCGTAGAGCGCGAATGCTCCGGCAATCACCGGCTTCCTGCCGATTCTGTCCGAGAGAATGCCCACCGGAACAGATGAAAGCGCGTATATGAGATTGTAGAAAACGTACATTATGAGCACGCCGGCGGTGCTGATTCCCATGTCCGCCGCGCGCACTATGAAAAAGGCGAAGCTGAAATAGGAAATCGAGAACAGGAGCGAGACCTTCAGGAACATCTTGTATTGAGGCGTCATCTGGCGCAGTGCTTCCCAGAACGGAGGGCGGCTTTTGGGCGGAACCGCCTTTTCCGGCTCGCGCACGAAAAGCGCTATCACGAGAACGGCGAGGAAAGCCGGGATGATTGCTGCGAGGAACACGGCCCTGTATCCGGGCTCCAGGCTGCCGAACTTCATGAGGATGAGATATGCGATTATGGGGCCGATTATCGCGCCTGAGGTGTCCATGGCCCTGTGCAGGCCGAATGCCTTTCCTCGCACCTCCGCGCCTGTGGACGATGCTATGAGCGCGTCGCGCGGGGATGTGCGTATCCCCTTTCCAACGCGCTCCAGGCCGCGGGCTATGAGCACCTGCCACCAGGTGCTGGAAAAAGCGATGATGATTTTGACCAGGGACGATATGCCATAGCCGGCGATGACGAACTGCTTCCTCTTGCCCGACTTATCCGAGAAATAGCCTGAGAATATCTCCACCAGGCTGGCTGTGCTGTCAGCGATTCCCTCTATGAGGCCAAGTACCTCCTTTCCTGCCCCGAGAATAGAGGTGAGGAACAAGGGAAGAATTGGGAAAATCATCTCACTGGAAATGTCGGTAAGGAAACTAACGACACCCAGGATATAAACAGTCGGACTGATGCGCTTTTCATCTGGCATGGAAGGAGTGGGTTAGGCAAAAAATATAATCATCGCGTTTTTCGCCTGGGAATCGGAAGCCTATCCTTTTGCGTATTTTTTCATGTTTTCCCTGACCTCTTCCCAGTTGGGCCTTTTCGTGCTCGGTATGTAGGCATTTGCCGTCTTCGGGACCTGGAGTTTTCCTATTACTTCCAAAAATGCTTTTTTGTCCCTTATCCTGAATTCCTTAGGATACAGTTTCCACATCCAATACAGGTCGTACAGGTCCTTCCATTCCCTCCGGTCCAGAATCGCCCCCTCCTTTTGTGCGTTCAGCTCTTCCAGAGCGTACATTTCAACCCTTTTAGATACGGGCAGAAAGTCCGATGCCGCCTTTCTTTTTTCATGCGGCCCTTTGACTCCGAATGAGATTTCCACCTTGACCGCATCCTCGACCCCATTGAAAGAGTAGGCCAGCATGAACCCGATGGAATGTTTCGTGTAGAACTCTTTCCTGATGCGCCAGCCAAGCGAACGCACGAATTCCTCCACCGCGCCCTTCCTGCAATCCGTATCATAGTCCAAATCCTCTGAAAAACGCTGGTGGCCCGGGAGGTATCCTTTGTTTATTGCCGTGCCTCCCTTGAGTACGAATCCCTTTTCTGTGAATAATTCCATCAGCTCGAAAAGAAATGCCTCTTTTACCGTGAATTGGAAGCCGAGCCCCGCCTTTGCGGCATACTCCCGCATCTCGTCGCTGCCGAACGCTATTGTTGCCACCATGAAAGAATCACCTTCTCCCCTACGTTGTCCACCACTTTCCATTCCGGAACGTATTTTCCCCTGTTCCTTCCCTGCAGGTAAACATTGGCACGAACCCGTTTTCTGCAATGCTCAAATATTTTGCGCTTCTCCGCGTCCATGGAAGGCAAAAGCGACAGGAGGTAGCCAAGGCGCTGGAAGAATGCACTGCTCTCCTTTCCGGACAGGGAAAGGAATGCTTTTGCCGAAATCGCCGCATTGTGGAGCGCTTTCGAGATTTTCGCGTAGCCGATCAAATCCGCATGGAGCAGGCAGTCGTAAAGCGCCTTTTCTACCGAAGCCATCCTGTATGGATTTTCGATTATCCCGCCATAGTTTTTCGCTTTGAAGTAATCCAGCTGATGCTCCCCCAGGCGGAAAGACGCCCTGCTGCCTGAAGCCACAAAAATAGTGAACGGATATTCCTCCACCAGGTGATGCAGGTAGAGCGCGGTCCCGAGCGACAGATAGCCCGGCCGGAGCGCAGTGGCGACCCAGAACGGGTCCGCATCTTTGGAAACATAGACCCCCCTCACCGGGTTGTAGAACTCGCCCGCCCTGACGAGCCTGTTCAGCGTGACCCTCAGTGAGTTTGACGAGGTGAGCCCGAGGCTGTCCAGAACCCGGAACTCGGCAATCCGTGCCTTCTTCACGTAGTCCGCGAGTTTAGTTGCAATTTTCATATAATATTAATAGAACATTAATATTTAAATACTTTTGCAACAAAGCCTGCGACGTGGAGGAAGCGCCTTTGCGAGCGCGAAATCCAGGAAGGACCGGAAGCTTCCTCCGCTTCCGGCCTTTTTGTTCCATTCTCCGGCGATTTTTTCATACTTGCGGATTTCGGACTCGTACTTCCTGCAATCCCTCGCGCACTGCTTTTTTTCCGCACCTTCCGGAACCCAGCGCTCCGAACACGCGCGCGATTTCATGTCAGTGAGGCAGGGCGCGCGGCTCTGGGCACGGAACACCGGACGCCGGACACGGAACGGATACGTCCTGCAGAGCATGGGCCTGCAATCGTAGATGCCGCAGCCCGTGCCGTTGTAGAATATGCAGACGCTGCCTTTTCTGCGCTTCAAAACCAGCAGGCATGGCCCGCCGTCAATCAGTATGGATGGCTCGGTCCGCTCGCGCTCAGGCGGCTCGGAAATGAGCGAGACGAACGATTTTGGTTTTTTGTTTGTTGCCTTGGTTATGCGCGCGACATCAAAGGGCGTGGCGCACACCACGAAGCTGGTGCAGCATTTTCCGCAGCGCTGGCACGAGGCGGCCATTCACTTCGCCTGCTGGAGGTGCCCGAAGGATATTACTCCCAGGACCGCGGCGAGGAACGAGAACACGGACAGGATTGCGATGTCAAGGTAGAACGGGAAAAGCGACTGCCCGAGGATGATTGTCCGCAGCGCGTCCACGGCATAGGTGACCGGGTTTGCGAGGCTGATGGGCTCGAAATAAGACGGCAGCTGCGACACCGGGAACAGCGCGCCGCTGAAGAAGAACATAGGCCACATGACAAAATTCATCACCAGCGCGAATCCCTCCTGGCTGTGCAGGTTGGCGCCCATTATCAGGCCCAGGCTCGTCGTGAAGAAGGTCAATAGCGCGAGCACCAGCAGCGTTCCGACGAACTGCAGCGGGCTGATGGGCACTATGAGAAACGCGCCTATCACCAGGATTATCACGCCCTGGATGAGCGAGTCTGTCATCCCCCCCGACACCTTTCCCAGGAATATGCTGCTCCGCGACACGGGCGCGACCAGCACCTCCTTGAGGAAGTCCAGCTTCCTGTCCCAGATGATGTAAAGGCCGTAGAACATGGATACGAAAAGCACGGACATGGTCAGTATGCCGGGGAATATGAACGCCTGGTACCCCCCGCTGCCGGAAGCGCCGGCGTACATGCCGCCGCCTATGCCGCTCCCGAACACGAAGAGCCAGAGCAATGGAGATACGAAAGAGCCTATCACCCTCTCCTTCTCCCTGATGTAAACCAGCAGCTCGCGCTTCCACACCGCGTATATTCCATGCAGTTCAGGCACGGTTACCACCTGAGCGCGCAACGCGCTCGAACCAGCCGCCCTCGCCCTCCTCCTTGTGGATTTCCTTCCCGGTGTAGTGGAGGAACACGTCGTTGAGCGTGACCTCGCGCACCTCCACGGAATCCACCCTCCCCACGACCTTGAGCAGTGCCTGGAGATTGACGGGCGCGTCCACCAGGGCGACGGTCGTTATTCCGTCCTCCTGGGCAGCCTTCCTGACGAATTTCAGCTTCCTGATTTTATCGGCGTCCACCGCGCCCCTGAGCCTGACTATGTCCTCGCCTATCTTGCTTTTCAGCTCGCGCGGGGTGCCGAGCGCGATTATTTTTCCCAGGTCCATTATGCCTATGCGGTTGCAGAGCAGGTCCGCCTCTTCCATGTAGTGCGTGGTCAGCACCATGGTGGTGCCGTGCTCCTTGGAAAGCCTCCTGATATAGTCCCAGATGTGCGTCCTGCTCTGGGGGTCCAGCCCGAGGGTGGGCTCGTCCAGGAAAAGGACCTTGGGCCTGTGCATGAGGCCGCGGGCGATTTCCAGCCGCCTGCGCATGCCTCCGGAATACTCCCTCACAAGGTCGTTCGCGCGGTCCGTGAGGCCGACCAGTTCCAGCATCTCCCCTATGCGCGCGTTCCTGTCCTGTTCCTTCATACCGTATAGCATGCCGTGGAGCTCCAGGTTCTCCCTGCCGCTGAGCAGGTCGTCCACGCTCGGCTCCTGGAACACGATGCCGATGTTCTGCCTCACCTTGGAGGGCTGCTTTTTTATGTCAAAACCGGCCACCGACGCCTGGCCGGACGTGGAATGAATGAGCGTGCAGAGCATGGATATCGTGGTGGTCTTCCCTGCGCCGTTAGGCCCCAGGAGCCCGAACACCTCGCCCTCTTCTATGTCCAGGTCCAGCTTGTCCACTGCCAGGACCTTGGCGCCATATTGTTTAGTAAGGGACTTGCAGCTGATTATCGCCATATCCTGCTATTCCTCCTTGCCCCTTGTGGATACGAATGCCGCGCCGAGCAGCGCTGCGAGCGCGAAGGCCGAGAAGCACTGGGGGGTCTCGCACTTCCCGTTCATGCACAGCTCCGAGGCAGGGCAGTCCGACGATGCCGTGCATGCGGCGGACGGTGTTGGGACCGGCAGTACTTGCGTTGAAACATTGATGTCCAGGGGGTCCACGAAAGCCGACTCCCCTGCGGAGAGCGTCGTGCTGGCGCCCGGGAGCCTGCTGCTGGTTATGGACACGCTTCCCGATGAAACGCTTATAATCACCCCTCCCTGGGAAGGCTCGGCGCTGTAGGTGGCATCGCCGCCCGTGGAATTCACGATTATGTTTCCTCCCGGAAGGCTGGCGGTGAGCTCGAAACCCGGCCCGTCCGGCCCCGTGCTTTCATTTACGTCAATCCTGCCGGAAGACACCGGAGGCGGGGCTATGTCCAATCGCGCAGTGCCCGCTAGGCTGGCAATTGAACGGCCCTTGATGAAATCTCCGCCGCCGTTTATCGTGCCCCTGATTGAACCGTGCTCGGAGGACCTGCATTGGGTGTTCTGCTCGAACGGGGAGTTCTGGGGCAGTTCCAGGGACGCGCCGGGCTGCGCGGAAAACATGGCGGACGACGGCGCATTGCATTGGCCGCCAGGATCGAACCTGAAGTCCGTATCCGGCGCGAGATGCAGCCGGACCTCCTTGTCGCCGCCCGGCGTCCTGAACACGACATAGAGGTTGCCGTCGCTTCCGGTCTTTGTGGACACCGGATAGTTCGCCAGTTTTGAAACCAGGTTGCCGGAAAGGTCGGTTATGGACACCGAGCCGCTGGAGGTTATTTCAACGTTGTAAGTGACGTTCGCGTTGGACTTGTTCTGCTGCGGTTGAACCGGAGGCTGGGCCGGGTTCGCAGGAGCGCAGTCCGCGAGGCACTGCGCGAGCGAGCGCTCTGCGTTCATTCTTGAACTCTCGAAGCAGCACGACTGGAAGGAGTTGTCGTTGAAATTCGACTGGCCGCACATGCTCCAGCACGGGTCGGGCGCCCCTGAAGGCAGGCCTTCGCGCGACCAGCAGTTGGTTTCAGTGTAGCCGCAATAATAGGATTTGGAGTCCAGCACCGCCTGCGCGGAGGCGACAGAGCTGTTGTAATCCGCATTGCACGCGTCTTCGCATGCAGCGGCGAAACACGGGGCTGCGAGCAGGGGCGCGAGGAGGGCGCAAACCAGCAGGATTCGGGACACGGTTGCCATGTTTTTTACTCTCCTAATAAGTATAAATTGCTATCGGAGCAGATAGGACTTGATGAAAGGGGCGAAAATTCGGGTAACGTTTATTCTGTTGCTTCTTGTCGCGTCCTTGGCCGCGGCGCAGGGCAACGCATCAACGGGCATGCTTTCCACCCTGATGAGCCCTGACCAGGCGGCTTTCCTGGCCAGGCTGCAGAACGAGACCGCCGGGTTCAACATGACGGACGAGGGGGCGGCCGCTGCGTTCATGAAGGACAGGACCCTGGTGGTCATGGGAAGCAACATGGACGCCTCGGAAAAGGCGTCCTACGAGGCCGCGAAGGCCGCGATGCCCCAAATGGCGAACGTGACTCCGGTTCCGGACACCCCGGACGCGCTCGCGAAAATAGATTCCGGAAAGTACCTCCTGATTGTGCTGGTCGGTGGCCCGAGCCAGAACGAGGTCACGAAAAACCTGTCCGGAAAAAAACTGCTCAACGAGACGAACACGACCTACGCCGGCCTCCTGGTGAGCTACGGGTGGACGGACCGCGGCGCGCTCATGATGGTGGTCTCGGACAGCCGCGGCTATAATAACGCGGCAAGGGAGGGCCTGAAATACTCCCCGCTTGCCGGCTTCGTGCCCGAGGCGTACATACCCGCGGTAGCCACGGGCATATCCGCCATCCTGCTGGCCCTTTTGGGCATATTGCGCACAATGTTCGAGTTCAAGGCGCTGGACATCGGAAGGAAGGGGAGGCGGGTGGGCGAGAGCAGCCTCATGCTCGGCCCGATAAACCTGATGGAGCCGCTCGCGATTGCCGGCGCGTCGCTCGTGCTCGGGCTTTCCATAAGCTGGCAGTACTTCGGCCCTACCCCGGACTTCCTTTTCTGGGCGGCAGTCAACACGTTCATCTGCCTTGGCGCGGCAATGATACACGAAATCGCCCACCGGCTCCTGGCCCTCGCATTCGGGTTCAGGGTGGAATACCGCATCTGGCCAGCCGGAAGCGCGCTCACGCTGATAAGCTCGTGGCTGGGCAACGCGTTCTCAGTGCAGGGCTTCCTGCTTGAGGAGATTCCGGAGAACGCCGCGAAATGGAAGGTCGCGCTAATGCGCATCGTGGGCCCGCTTGTGAGCACCGCGGCCATGCTGTTCTTCGCCCTGGTAAACCTGTTCTTCCCGCACAGGCTTTTCCAGATGAGCTGCTCCATCAGCGCGCTGTGGGCCATGGCCGAAGTGTTCCCGTTCAGCGGGCTGGACGGGAAGGATTTGAAGGACTGGAACGTGTTCGTATGGCTGTTCACGTTCCTCATGGTGGCCGCTGCCTACGTTTTCGTGACCTTCATCCTATGAAGGTGCTATTTCCGGCTTTTTGGCCTTCTTCTTCCTTTTTCCTTTCTGTCCTTTGCCTGCGATTTCCTCTTCTTTTGCCTTCTGGATTTTCAATTCCCCCGTCTTTCCGCCTCCGGCGCCCATCAGGATTGCCGCGATGCGGTATGCGAGGCCGAAAAGGACGATTGCCCCAAGGCCGATAAACAGGTAGTTGTACCAGCAAGCGCCGGCTATGTTCGCCGCGCCTACGGGCGAGCACATCCCGAACATCTGGCACTGGCATGGTGGCTGCGCAGTGACGTAGACGGTTTGGTTCACGCTGATTGGAGGGCTGGCGGCTGTGGAAATTTTCTGGGAAACGGTGCAGGAGTTGTTCCCGCACGCAAAGCCGGCCTGGCACATGCCATCAGAGCAGCACTCGTAGGAATGCCATGTATGGTTGGCTGCGAACCCGCACGTGTTGTTCACCTGCCTGCAGGTGTTGCCGAGGCAGACCTCGCTGTCGTTGCAGCCGGAGTTGAGTTCGCACGCGTTTTGCAGCGGAACCGGGTGCTGGAGCGTGATGTTCCTCCTTGCCGAGGCCGAGCCGCCGCCTCCACCACCGCCACCTCCGCCGCCTCCACCACCCCCGCCGCCTCCGGCGCCACCGGAAACAACAGGGCTGGCAGGGCAGGAACCGCAGTCAGACGGGCATGAGGAGCAGGTTTCCCCTGCATTGCACGAAGCGTCGCCGCAGTAGGCCCCTTGCTGGATGGAGAACGCACTGAAATTCAGCGTGAGATAAATGAAATATTTGGTCGCGTTGTTGAGGGATGCACTCGTTGTTATGTCGCTCCAGTTACCATAGCAGGACCTTGCCGTGAAATTCCACAGGTCGCACTTGTACAGGCGCAGGTAGTTCTCGTTCGTGTAGTTCGTGTTGTTGTAGGACAGGCTCACGGTCGCATTGGTGAAGTTGTAGCTGCTGTTTATCGCATAGGTGACGAGATAGCCGGTTATCGGGGTTGAAAGCAGGTCCATACCGAACGTGCGGTTGTTGGACGTTGATGCGTTTATCCCCCTGAGCAGGGCCTGGAACCTGCCCGCGAAGGAGATGAATTCCAAATCAAGGGTGGCATTCGGAACGCCTAGGACGTGGTTCCCGTCCGGGCTTGAGTTGGTTGCGAACGTATTGTTGCGATAGTAAACGTTCAAGGTGGAGTTGAGGCCGGATGAGTTCGCGTCGGTTATTGCAACGTTGAAAATGATGAGCGGGAACGATTCGAAATAATCCTGCGTGCTGTTTATCACGATTCCCAGGCTGTTGTTCGCCTGGAACGTAACGTTGTAGCGGCCGGCGAGCGAGGTGTTCGCGTAGGTGGCGCTGATGCCGTTGGTAAGGTTGAGGATGGTGGAACTGCCATCTGGCCGCGTTATGTTCGCCCACAGGAAATCCGCGTTGGACGCGTTGGCCAGGAGCGTGGCGTTGTAGCCGCTGATGAGCGCGGGCGGAAGGGCAGAATGGGAGTTGAAGGA
>CAILMQ010000047.1 GCA_903835385.1 uncultured Microcaldota archaeon
CCGAATCTTTATAAGGACTATCAGCCAAGTTTTTGCAATAGGTGTTCTCATTGGAATGCGAGATGGATGCCATAGAGGCGAACAGCGGCAAGACCAGCGTTCTTGTCATAGGCGACGTGATGGTGGACGAGTACCACTACTGCAAGCTGGAGCGCAAGACGCCCGAAGGCCCGTTCCTGGTGTGGAACCTGAAAAAGGTGGGGAAGCGCCTGGGCGGCGCAGGCAACCTGGCGCACAACATCAAGGCGCTGGGCGCGAAGGTGCTCCTGGCCGGAGTAGCGCAGGACGGGGAAATAGAAGACATCGCTTCGGCCAATGAAATACCGGTCGTCCTGGAGCGGGACGGCAGGCCGACCACCATAAAGAGGCGGTTCATAGACATAGACAGCGGAGCGATGCTGGCCAGGGAGGACATAGAGGTCACGGACCCGGTCCAGCGCGGCACCGCGACTTTCATGACCAAGCGGCTCAAGGAGGAGTTCGACGTCGTGATATATTCCGGCTATGGCAAGGGGATGTTCAATGCCGACACCATATCCGAATTCCTCAAGGTGAAGGCCAAGAAGAGGATTGCGGACGTCAAGCCGTCCGAAGCCAGGCTTTTCCGCGGCAAGGTTGACGTCATAAAAATGAACTTCAGCGAGTTCCAGGAACTCGCAAAGGAGTACGGCGAGAAAGTCAGGAACGAGAATGCGGATATAGAGGCCGTTGGGAAGAAGGTGAGGCAGGACCTCAAGTCCGACCTGCTTGTCACGCGCTCGGAAAAGGGCATGAGCTATATCGGAGAGGAGGTGTTCCACTCCAGGGTGGAGCCCCGCGAGGTAATAGACATAACAGGAGCCGGCGACACTGTCACCGCGGCATTCGCGGTCTCGCTGGCATGCGGGTCGGACGTCCGCAGCGCGCTCCACATCGCGAACGTGGCCGCGTCCATAAAGCTTACGAAAAAGGGCGCGGTCCCGGTATCGCTCGAAGACATAGGGAAGACGCTGCTCAGGGAAGAGAAGAAAATCGTGAATGATAAGGAGCTCGCCGCGATAGCCGGCAGGCTCAGGGCAAGCGGAAAGAAGATAGTCTTCACCAACGGCTGCTTCGACATACTGCACCATGGCCATCTTCATTTCCTCAAGAAGGCGAGGGAGTTCGGCGACGTGCTCGTGGTTGCGCTGAACAGTGATTCTTCGGTGAAAAAACTCAAAGGGGCAGGAAGGCCGAAAATCCCCCAGCACGGCAGGTCCGAGATGCTCGCGGCGTTCCCGTTCGTGGACTATGTCGTGGTGTTCGATACCGACACTCCGGAGTACCTCGTCGAGATGGTGAGGCCCAACGTCTATGTGAAGGGGAAGGATTACAGCATCAGCGAGCTCCCGGAAGCCAGGATAGTCAAGAGCTATGGCGGCAGGGTGGAGCTTGTTGACCTGGTCAGCGAAGGCGGGAAAAAGGTCTCGTCAAGCGAGCTCATTAGCTGAGCGGTTTGGGGTAATTTTTATGGCGCTTGAAACCGAATTGGATGAACACGTCGCTGTTTGCAAAAAACTCTCACTCAAAGAGGTGAAGGCCGCTGCGGAAGCTTCCATCCTCACTCTGAGGAACGGCGGCAAAATACTTATCTGCGGCAACGGGGGAAGCGCGGCGGACGCGCAGCATTTCTCGGCAGAGCTTGTCGGCAGGTACAAGAAAGAGCGCAAGGGCCTTCCTGCGCTCGCCCTGACCACGGACAGCTCCGTGCTCACGGCGATATCCAATGATTACGGCTATGACATGGTCTTCTCACGACAGGTGGATGCGCTGGGTGAAAAAGGCGACATGCTTTTCCTGATAAGCACGAGCGGCAATTCCCAGAACCTGCTTGAAGCTGCGAAAACCGCAAAGGAAAAGGGAATCAGGGCAATCGGCCTGCTTGGAAAAGGCGGCGGCAAGCTCGTTGCGCTGTGCGACAGCGCAATCGTCGTGCCTTCGGACAACACGCCCAGGATACAGGAGATGCACGGCATGGCAATCCACATGCTTTGCGGGCTGATTGAAAACGGATTATTCGGGGAACCGGGCAAGCAATAGTTGATTGCAAATGAAAGCAGTTTTTCTGGACCGGGACGGGGTCGTTGTCGCAGACGGAAATTATCAGTTCAAGACCTCTGATATGAAGATACTCGATGGAGTGCCCCAGGCTATAATCCGGCTGAACCAGGCGGGTTACCTTGTCATAATCGTCTCCAACCAGTCCGGAGTCGCACGGGGCTATTTCACCGAAGCGGATGTCGTCAGCTTCAACACTTACCTGGTCGTGGAGCTGAAAAAAGCAGGCGCGAAGATTGACGCAGCATATTACTGCCCGCATCATGCGACGGAAGCGAAGGTGAAAAAATACCTCCTTGACTGCGACTGCAGGAAACCGAAGCCGGGCATGCTTATCCGGGCCGCGAAGGAGCATGGCATCTCGCTTTCGGAGTCCTGGATGATAGGCGATAAGATATCCGACGTGAAGGCAGGGAAATCCGCAGGATGCAGGACGGTTTACATAGGAAAGGAAAAGAATTCCGGAGCGGACGCCACTGTCGCGGCCATAAGCAACGCGGTGGAATTCATACTCTCAAAAGGGTGAAACGTTTGCTATTCAGGATTGAGCGGTTTGTTGAGAAAAAGGTCCTTCCGTCAATGTGCAGCCTGCTCTCCTTGGTAAAAAGAAAAAAGCCGCTACTTGAAAAAAACAGGGAAATCCTCGTCATCCGGCTTTGGGCGCTCGGCGAATCCATCCTGTGCCTTCCCATGATAAAGGCACTCAGGGAGGCCAATCCCGATTCCAGGATAACCGTGCTTTGCACGAAGAAGAATTCCGACGTGTTCAAGGGCCAGGATTTCATAGGTGACATACTGGAAACGCGCTCGCTGTCCATGCCTCTTTTCATCCTGAAAAATTTCAGGCGCTTCGACCTCGCCATTGACACGGAGCCGCATTTCGCAATCTCGGCAATACTCTGTTTTTTCTGCGCCAGGCGCTCAATCGGGTACAATCATGGTCCAAGGGCAAAACTCTATGACGTGAACGTTCCCTACAACGACAGGCAGCATGTCGTCTATACGATATGCGACCTTCTCAAGCCGCTTGGAATCAGCGCCAGGCCAAAAGAGCTGGTAAAACTGAAGTACGGGGAAGACGCGGCCAGGACCCTGAGCTCGAAACTCAAGACCATGGGCATAAAGCCGGACAAGCCGATTATAGGCATCCACGCCTTCACGGGTCCGACCGCGACGTGGCGGGCATGGCCCAAGGAAAGGTTCGCCCAGCTCATAGGCCGCATAAAGGAGAAGTACGACTGCACAATCATCCTTACCGGCTCCCCATCCGAAGAAAAAGGCAACCTGGAAATAATAGGGATGCTGAAAAACAAAGAAAACGTTTTCTGCGTGTCAGGCCTTGCACAGACAGAGCTTTTCTGCCTCATCGGAAGATACGGCCTGATGATTGCCAATGACACCGGCCCTATGCACGTCGCCGCGGCCCAGAATGTCCCCACAATCGGCCTGTTCGGCCCCAACCTTCCCCAGCGCTTCGGCCCGTTCCCACCTGAGAAAAACCTGGCGTTTTATCATCCCAGCCCCGGGCACCCGGTGATAAACATCCATCTCAACGAAGTGCGCAACTGCGATGGGGAATGCATGCGGCTCATAAGCGTGGACGAGGTCTTCGAAGGCGTTCAAAAGCTGCTCGGAAAAAGTGAATGAGACAAGCACCGGCATATTTATATACCTGACAGGTATAATACCTACTAGGTATATATTATGTTCGTCGACAGGGAAAAGGAATTGGAGATATTGAAAGGCCTGAAACGGCCGAGAGTCGCAGTTGTCGGCAGGCGGAGGGTGGGAAAGACCACGCTTGTGGAACACGGCTACAAAAACATCCTGACGCTTTTCATCCCGGCGGAGAAGACCGAGAATGAGATAATCTCCGATTGGGTTGACGAGTATCCCGGCCTCAGCCTGCCAAGGCTCTCGAATTTCAGGGAATTCTTCGAATACCTGTTCGTCAAGGAGAAGGACAGGCTCGTTTTCATCGATGAGCTGCAGAATGTGGTCAAGGTGAACCGTTCCTTCATATACGATCTCCAGAGGCTTCTTGACAAGCACAAGGACTGCGGGGTCGTGGTCTCAGGCTCTTATATCTCAGTCATGAAAAATCTGATAGAGGACTACAAAAGCCCGCTTTACGGGAGGTTCGATTTCATTATCAGGCTGAGGGAACTGGATTTCCGGGCGGTCCTCATGCTTTGCAGCGGATCAGGCTATTCGTTTGAAGATGCCATGCGGTTCTACCTGGTCTTCGGCGGCATACCGAAATACTACGAGACGCTGGAGCGCATGGGGAACCCTTCTTTTGCGGACGCGATCAAGGGCCTCTTCATGCTCTACCCGCGGCCTTTGAACGAGGAGATACGCGCCATGCTGAGGGAGGAGTTCGGGACCGAGCACAAGATGTACTTCACAATCCTGACCGCCGTGGCCGCCGGGAAAAATTCACTCAAGGAGATTGCGGATTACAGCGGGCGGAAGCCCACGGAACTCACCAAATACCTCAATGTGCTAAGGGACGAATTCGAGATTCTTCGCAGGGAAATCCCGGCAACCGAGCGGAAAACGAAAAAAGGAAAATATGTGATAGCATCGAACGTATTCTCATTCTGGCTCTATTTCGTATGGAGGCACTATTACCTCCTTGAGCGGAACCTTGATGATGAGATCGCGGATATCTTCGAGAAGGGAATCGGCGCTTATCTTGGAAGAAGGTACGAGGCTCTTTGCGGGCAGGCCATCGGGGAACTGGACCGTGCCGGCAAGCTGCCTTTCAGGGTGTCCAGCTTCGGCCGGCAATGGGGCCAAAGCACCGGGGGCGAAGCTTATGAAATCGACCTGGTGGCGCTCAGCCGGAACAGCGGCGAGATTCTTTTCTGTGAATGCAAATGGAGCGAAAATGTGGACGCAGCGGACATTCTTTCCGATCTCGTCAGGAAGGCTTCGTTTGTCGGATGGAACAAGGGGAAAAGGAAAGAATATTTCGCCATATTCGCGAGAAGCTTTAAGAAAAGGACTACGGAAAAGAACGTGTTGTTATTCGATTCAAAAGATCTTGAGAAGCTGTTTTCCGGAGACACGGTAAGAAGCACAAGGTGATGCCATGAAGGTTCTGGTCACAGGAGCACTTGGATTTATCGGTTCCAACATCGTGGAAAGGCTGGTCAAGGACGGCCATGAGGTCACAGCGCTTGACAACATGCACACGGGCAGCGAGGAGAACGTCTCCGCGGTGAAAGGAAAGATAAAAATCGTGAAAGCGGACTCGGGCGAATTGGCGAAGGCCGGGGAAAAGTATGACGTAATCATCCATGACGGGACATTTTCCTCCTCGCCAATGTACAAGAGCGACCCGCATCTCGTCGCGAAAGCGATTGACGACTGGATTTCCATACTGGAGTACGCTAAGCAGAACAAGGCGAGAATCGTCTGGGCAGCGACCTCCTCGGTGTACAGCGGCCAGAGCCCGCCGCACAAGGAAAATATGGACGTCAAGGTAACGGATTTCTACACCGAGGCAAGGTACGAAATGGAGCGCCTGGCCGAGCTTTACCACAATCTTTACGGTGTGCAGTCCGTGGGCCTGCGCTATTTCAGCGTGTACGGGCCGCACGAGCGCTCCAAGGGCAAGTACGCCAACCTCATCTCGCAGTTCCTCTGGGACATGCAGAAGGGCGAGCAGCCGGTTGTTTTCGGAGACGGCAGCCAGACAAGGGACTTCACCTACGTTGAGGACGTGGTGGAGGCGAACATGCTTGCCATGAAATCTGCGATAAAGTTCGGAATTTACAACGTGGGCACCGGCAGCTCCATCACCATCAACGACATGGTCGCCATGCTGGGCAGGAAGCTCGGCAAAGACATAAAGCCCAAGCACATAGAAAACAAGATAAAGAATTACGTCCAGGACACTCTCGCCGACACCAGCAGGGCCGAAAAGGAGCTCGGCTTCAGGGCGAAGATAAGCCTGGAGCAGGGCATAGAGCGGCTCATCAAGGCGTATTCCTAGGTATCCGAGATGGCACTCAAGCATTCAAAGGAAATGGCAAAGGGCGCTTTCTGGAGCTTCGCAGGGCAGGCGGGCATAAAGCTTGTTGGCTTTTTCTACCTGGTCATCCTGGCGAGGATGGCGTCCCAGGGCGATGTGGGCACGTTCTACCTCGCGCTCAGCATATTCGGCATCCTTTCGGTGTTCTCCGACGCGGGATTCGCGTCCTCATTCTCGCGCTACGTCCCCTATCTCACGGGGAAGGGGGAGCCGGAAAAACTGCGCGCGCTGCTGAAGGTGTCCTACGCCGTGGTCACCGTGCTGTGCATAGCCATGGGCATCGCCATATTCCTCGGGGCCGATTCAATAGCGGATTATTTCCACAACCCGCAGCTCGCATTGCCTCTTAGGTTGTTATCCCCCTATCTGCTGCTCAACACCCTCTTCTTCATGGACCTGGGCTTTCTCAGCGGCAGGAAGATGATGAAGGAGTACTCGGTCCTGCTCAACGCGCAAACAGTGGCCAAGTTCTGCCTCACCGCCCTATTTTTCCTGGTTATCGGAGCAGCCATATTCTCCATAGCCGCGAGCTTCGTGCTTTCATTCCTCCTCGTGCTCCTGCTTTCGTTCCTTTACATGAGAAAACCCCTCGCAGAGCTCGGCGAGAAGGCGGCGGACGTGGACATAGCCGGGCTCCTGCGCGAGGTGGTGCCGTTCGGCCTTACGATGACCACAATAAACTCGCTCTGGGTGCTGATAACCTGCAGCGACAAGATACTAATCGGCTATCTGATGGCCCCCCAGGTGGCGGCGCAGATGGTCGCGGTCTATTCCATGGCAACGAGCCTCTCCATGCTCATCATGATATTCCCGACTGCAATAAGCCTGATATTCTTCCCCATGGTGTCCGAGCTCATCGGCCGCGGGAAAAAGGAGGAAATCATCGAGCTGTGCGAAACCGCCATACGGTGGATTATTTTCATCACTTTCCCGCTCACGCTCGTGATGATTGCGTTCCCGGACAGCCTGCTCCGCATGTTCTACGGGGATTCCTATGTGGCGGGCGCCCTGGCGATGTCCATCTTCACACTCGGCCTGTTCTTCCGCTCGCTTTCCACTGTGGAATCGCTGGTGCTGGGCGGCATGCGCCTCCTGGGGCTGGAGCTGAAAGTCGCGCTCGTCTGCGCGGTCGTCAACGTGCTCCTCAACGTCCTGCTCATCCCCCACTACGGCATAGTCGGCGCGTCAGCGGCTTCGGCAATCGCGTTCCTGATATCTACGATAATGTTCATCTACTATGCCAGGAAGCACGTGGGTTTCCGCTTCCCGCCCGAGACGCTCAAGGCCCTCTTTGCCGGCGTCATCGCCCTCGGCCTTATCCTGCTCCTAAAGCCGTACCTTAGCAGCGGGATGGCCGGGCTCCCTGTTTTCGGAACCGGAGACACCGCGCTGCTCCTGGCCAAGACCCTGCGCCTGGCCGCCTTCGGCATCCTGTTCATGATATCGGCGCTGCTCTATGTCGTGCTCCTGTTCGCGCTCAAGTCCTTCAGCCGCGAGGACATGGACATACTGTCCGCCACGCTGGAAAGGGCGAAGGTTCCGGAGGCCTGGGCAACCCGCATAACGGCCGTGCTCCAGCGCGGGGTTCATTCGTGAGGCTCTAGGCATGTTGTCAGTTTGTCATCTTATTAGTAAATCCTATAATTTACGAATTCGCACAAATTTTGCGAAAATTTGCGCTATAATCCTATTATATGGCAATGCGCAGTTTTTTTAATTGTTGTCATATAATCTAATTACATGACAAATATTAACTTCGGAAGTGATACGCTTAAGATAGTCAAATTACTATCAAAGGAGATGCCGGCCCTTAGCCTTACAATCTGGGACTTAACGCCATTCATTCCACATTTACATGATTGGAGAAAGAATATAGTATTCGTAGAGTGTGACCGGGCGGCCATTGATTCTTTGGTCGAAATGCTTTCCGGGGCATTCCCGGATTACAACATATATGCAGGAGTGAAAAAACCGGTTCTTAAAATAAGCAGGGCAGAAAAAGAGGCGAGCATCGTAATTGTGGCCCGAGAGGCCAAAAATAGAAGGGAAGTCGAAGGTGTTCATCCTAAACTTGAGAAATGCCTTGTGGATCTGCTCTTTTATGCCAAAGCAGAGGTTCTGCCGCTTTCCCTGAAAGATATCCTGGATCTTTGGGAATACTATCTGACCAGCAATGAGGCAGTACGGTTCAATGAGCTGTATCGCTACTCCATAAGGAGATACCTCGGCTGGTTCGTAAGCATTTTTGCTTATGAGCTTTCAAAAAAAACCCACATGAAAATCGACGAAAGGCATTTCAGGTCCGGTCTCAGGAACCTCGAACTCATAAGGATGGTTGCATGAACAGGGAATTTGAGAAAAGGAGCAAGACGGTCTTCCATGTGCTTTCATTATTGGTGAAGATAGATCAACGGATAGTTTTCCTGGGAGGCAGCGCAATCCAGGCGCTGTTCGAAAAGCCCAAGCGGCTCAGCATAGACCTTGACATCTCATACCCCGGGGAGATTTTAAACATCATAAAGAGCCTCGAAGAGGAAGGATATGCAGTGAAACAACGCCAGAGCCGGAATCCCAATTTCCTTTTCTACACGATATCGAAAGGCGGGGTGATAGTGAAACTGGATATAAGCCGGTTTGTCATTCCCGAGACTGAAAAGCATAATGTTTCCGGCACTGAGGTCCGGATTCCCAAGAAATGCTACTTTTTGGCTGCAAAGCTTTCTTCCCTTTCCTTTGGCACAATCGGGTGTTTCGAAGCCGAACCGGTCCAGGTCATCAAGGATATTTTCGACATCGACTGCCTTTTGGGAATCGGTGTTGACCTGGATCATATGGCGAATGACTGGAAGCATATAACATCGGACCAGAACAAGCTGAGGGGCACAGGATTCAGCGAGGTGCAATGCGCCAAGAGCGCCCAATCTGCCTTGTTGCGATGTATCGAAGTCGCACCTTTGCCGGATTTCTTCATCCCTTCAAGCGCGCTCGGCAGTTTCGAAGATTCCCTTGTCCGAGGCAGGATCACAAGACCGGAACTCGCTACCATGGCTGCAAGGGCGTTATTATTGCTCGTGAGCATGGGCAATGGATTTTACGAGCTTGAAAAGACGATATCGTCCGATTCGCAGGACAGGAACAAGCTCGACGAAGCGGAGCAAACCCTTGTGAAAAGGGGCGTTCTTGACGCCAAACAGATCCGCACCATAAAACTAACCGCACCAAGGGCCTTATCTTACCTAAGATGCTGGAGCGAAAAGCAGGTTTAACACATCGAGTAACCGTAGTCCTCCCCATTCCATCCCAATCTGAGCCTGCCATTCGTGAGTTTTATAAATCCCTCCTTACCATATTCTACCTGGAAACGGTTTTATTCAGGGGTTTATCATGATTGAAGAAGTTCTTTTCGGGAAGCTTGCCATGCCAGGCGAAACCATACGCCTGCTGGTGGCGTTCGCAGGAGTGGCGCTCGCGACCTACTACGACCTGTTCAACAGGCGCAACGTGCCCAACGTGCTGCTTTACGGGTTCCTGGCAGTCGCGTTCGTGGTCAACCTGGCGCTTTTCCAGCAGGACCTGTTCATTTTCTCCATCGCACTCGCCATATTCTTCTCCGCCATAGGCTACGTGTTCTACAGGTTCGGCCAGCTGGGGGGCGCGGACGTGTTCATAATCGCATCCGTGATACTGCTGCTGCCCATCCACCCCTCCTTCAGCGGCCTCGCCTTCAACCTGCCCTACATATTCTCGGTCATGGTCTTTGCAGGAATCGCGTTCGCAATCTACGTGGTCGGCTATTTCGGCCTGAAGCTGAGGCATGCGGGCGCGCACCCCAAGCGGATTTACGCATTGCTGCTCATACCCTACCTGCTGTTCGCGTTCGTCTATGTGAACTCGGTCATCTTCTCGCTGATGTATTTCGCGTTCGTGTCCATACTCATGCTCGCCACCATATTCTTCATGGCGTACAAGGAGGACATAAACCTCCTGCTCGCGGAGAGGATGAGCCCCGCGGAGCTTGAGGAGGAGGACGTGCTCGCCCTCGAGATGATGGACCAGGAAACAATCAAGAAATACGGCCTCAGGAGGCTCGCCACGAAGTCCGAAATCGAGCGCCTGGCAAAGCTCAAGCTGCCGGAGGTCTGGGTGTACTCCAAGATGCCGCCTTTCCTGCCGTTCTTCCTCCTCGGCATGGTCCTGTCGCTGTTCTTCGCCGGCTCGCTTCTCGCCGTATGAGGCTGTTGCGGATGGACGCGATACTGTTATTGAACTACTCGATAGCATTCTTCTCTTTGTTCACAGTGTTCTTCTTCGTGCTGCTTTTCCTCCGCTACCGCAGGCATCTCACCGAGGCGCCGGCTCCGGCAGTGGACGGCCTGTTCCCGAACGTCTCCATAATCATACCGGCCCGCAACGAGGAGGCGGGCATAGCGGGAACAATAGACAGCGCCCTGGGCCTGGACTATCCGCGCGAAAAGCTTGACATCATCGTGGTGGACGACGGCTCCACGGACAGGACGCTGGAAATCGCCAGGCGCTACGCCAGGGACGGCGTGCAGGTGCTCACGCAGGAGAACCGGGGCAAGGGCGCGGCGCTGAACAATGGCATAGGCTGTGCGAAAGGAGAGCTCATCGCCACAATGGACGCGGACTCAATGCTCAGCACGAACGCGCTGAAGGAGATGCTTCCCTTTTTCCAGGACCCGGAGGTCATGGCGGTCACGCCCGCGGTCAAGGTGAGGCCTGAGGCAGGCAAGCTCATCGTGGAGCTCCAGCGCATAGAATACCTGATGATACTTTTCTCCCGCAAGCTGCTTTCGTTCATTGATTCCGTGCCCGTAACGCCCGGCCCCTTCAGCCTGTTCCGGGCCGACGCGTTCAAAAAAGTGGGCATGTTCGACGAGCAGAACCTGGTGGAGGACCAGGAGATATGCCTGCGGCTCCAGGCCGCGAACTACAAGGTGCGCAGCTCCATGACCGCAACGGTGCATACGAGCGTGCCCAAGGACATGAAAAGCCTCCTGCGGCAGAGGGTGCGATGGCAGCGCGGCGGCCTGCGCAATTACTGGAAGTACAAGTTCCTCATAAGGCCCGAATACGGCGATTTCGGCATGTTCTTCGTGCCCCTGAACTACCTCTCCATAATCGCCTTCTTCCTCATCCTCGGGCTCATGATAAACTCCGTCATCGCCTCGCCCTATTACACGAAGTACATGCTGGTGGACTCCTACGTCCTGGGCCTGGGCCTGGTCACCATAATAGGCGCCCTGGTGCTCGCGTCCACGGTCCTCTGGCTCTGGCTTTCCGTGCGCGCGTTCAAGGAGAAGATTCCGCTACAAAACCTCCTGCTGTTCGTGCTGTTCTACTGGTACCTCATGGTCGGCTACAACGTGCTCACCGCTGTCAAGGAAATAAGGCGCGAGCCCGCCACCTGGTGAATATATGGAAAGGAAAATATCCTACCCGCTCTACGCGCTCGCGCTCCTCTTCAGCATAATCGTATTCTGCATAGGGGTATACGTCGGCAACATGATAGACCAGTACAACCAGCAGGCGATAGCAAAGGAGGTGGAAAACATCTCCCAGAAGGTGGCATCAGCCCAGCTCCTGATGCTCCTTGACGAAAACGGCTCCTCGTTCTGCCCGGTATACAGCTCCCAGCTGGATTCCATAAACGCGGACGTGGAGGCCATCGGGTACAGGCTCAGCTACCTGGAGGACGAGAAGCACGTCTATGACGTGCCGCTGAAAAAGAGCTACTTCGTGCTGGAAGCGCAGTCATACCTCCTTTCCAATAGGATAAAGGAGCGCTGCGGCGACAACAGCACAATCCTGATTTACTTCTATTCCAACGCCAACTGCTCGTCCTGCCGCCAGCAGGGATTCGACATACTCCAGGCTCGCGACGACACGCTCGGAAAGGTGCCCCTGGTCAGGATATACTCCTTCGACGGCGACCTCGGGAGCCCTGTGGCAAACGGCCTCAAGGCGCAGTTCAACGTGACGCAGTACCCGTCCATAGTCATAAACGGCGCTCTCAACAGCGGCACCATGAGCAAGGACAGCATAATCGCTGCGCTGAAAAGCGGCTGATTGCGCATGCTAATCAAAGTCACCGCGGTCCCCAAATCCGGCTCCTTCCGGGTGGAAAGGAAGGCGGACGGAAGCCTGAAGGCCTATCTCAGGAGCGCTCCGGAATCGAACAAGGCGAACATCGAGCTTGTGAAGGAGATGCGCAGGCTCCTCAAGGCGGAAGTGCGCATCGTTTCCGGCCTCACGTCAAGGCGCAAGGTCCTGGACATCGCGCTCACCGAGCAGGACTATTTAAAAAGAATGCCGCAGATTTAAGCGCGGTGTAATCATGGCATTTGAAATACTCGGCGGAATGGGATTGCTAACCTGCCTCGGCATCATCCTGGCCGGCGGCATCATAGTCGTGCTTTTGTTCGTGTGGATGACCTACAACCGGCTCATCACGCTGCGCAACCGCGTTGAGAACGCCTGGGCGCAGATAGACGTCCAGCTCAAGAGGAGGTACGACCTCATCCCGAACCTCGTGGAGACCGTGAAGGGCTACATGAAGCACGAGCGCGGCACGCTTGTCGAGGTGACGAAGTACAGGGCCGCTCTCATGACCGGCACCGTGGAGGAGCGGGCATCGGCCAACAACATGCTCTCCCAGACGCTCAAGTCGCTCTTCGCAGTCGCCGAGAACTACCCGGACCTCAAGGCCAACGAGAACTTCAAGATGCTCCAGGACGAGCTGGCGGGCACTGAAAACAAGATTTCCTACATCCGCACCGCCTACAACGACTCGGTGCTGGAGTACAAGAACGCGAAGGAGATGTTCCCGACCAGCATAATCGCGGGAATGTTCGCGGCCATGTTCCCAGCAAAGCCGTTCTTCGAAACCGCCGCGGCGGAGAAGGAGCCGGTGAAGGTATCGTTCGACGATTCGGCAGCGCCCGGGGCAGCGAAGGACGAGCCGGCCCCAGAAGCGGCCGAAGAAGACGCGCCCGCGCCGGAAGCGGCCCAAGCCGCGCCGGCTCCGAAAGCGAAGAAGCCCAGGAAAAAGGCGGCCGCCTGAATCAGGGCCCGCCCTTGCGGAGTTTTCCAATGGCAGACGCCAAAATCAGCTTCTTCGATGCGATAGACGCCAACAAGCGCAACTCAGCCATCCTCATATTCTTCCTTTTCATTGTTTTCATGGCAGCGGTATGCGCGCTGTCCTATCTGTTCGACCTCGGGATAATGGGCCCCATAATCGGTTTCATAGCCCTTTCCATATACGCGGTGGCGATGTATTATTCCGGGGACAAGGTCCTTCTCGGCATCAGCGGCGCGCAAAAGGTCACCGCAAAGGAGCAGCCCTTCCTCTACAACGTGGTGGAGGGCCTCGCAATCGCGTCCGGAATACCCATGCCGGAGCTCTATGTGGTTGACGACCCGAGCCCCAACGCCTTCGCAACAGGCAGGGACCCGCAGCACGCCTCGGTGGCGGTCACCAGCGGCCTGCTCAAGACCATGAAGCGCGAGGAGCTGGAAGGCGTGGTGGCCCACGAGATATCGCACATCGGAAACTACGACATCCGCTTCATGATGCTCGCGGTGGTGTTCGTCGGCGCAATTTCCATGATGTCCTATATCGCCTGGAACTACATACGGTTCGGAGCCTTGCGGGGAGGCGGCGATGGCGGCGGCCGCAGGCGCGGCGGGGGCGGGGCCCAGGTCATAGTCCTGGTGATAGCGGTGGCGCTCATGATAGTCGCGCCCATATCCGCCCAGTTGCTCAGGCTGGCCCTGTCCAGGCAGAGGGAATACCTTGCGGATGCAAATGCCGCGAAGATTACGCGCTATCCCGAGGGCCTGGCGTCCGCGCTGGAGAAGATAAAGAACGCGGCCATGCCGGTGCAGAAGGCGTCGGACGCCACTGCGTCGCTCTACATCGCGAGCCCGTTCCCCAAAATGTCGTCCCTGTTCTCCACGCATCCCCCGATAGACGAGCGGATAAAGCGGCTTAGGGCGATGTGAACATTTTAAATACCTTGATTGGATATGCTAACAATCCCATTGAACGATTAGAGGTGAACATGTTATGTACGGAGTTTCCCCGCAGGCGTATGATCGTGCAATTACGGTTTTTTCCCCGGACGGCCGGCTGTTCCAGGTGGAGTATGCGAAAGAGGCGGTGAAAAGGGGCGCAACCGCAATCGGCATAACCGCCAAAGACGGCGCGGTGCTCGTGGCCTTCAAGTCCATACACTCCAAGCTCGTGATGCCCGCGTCGCTCAAGAAAGTCTTTGAAGTGGACAGCCACATCGTTGTCACGGCATCCGGGCTGATTGCTGACGCCCGGCGCCTCGTGGACGTTGCCAGGATGGACGCCCAGAGGCACAGGATAACCTACAACGAGGCGCCCACCGTGGAGAACATCTCCCGCTCGGTGTGCGACCTCATGCAGGTGTACACGCAGTACGGCGGCATCAGGCCATTCGGCGTGTCGCTGCTGATTGCGGGCGTGGACAGCGAGCCCAGGCTTTTCGAGGCAGAGCCCAGCGGGGCCATGACCGCGTACAAGGCGGATTCCATAGGCGCCAACAAGAAGGAAGTGGACGACCTATTGGAGAAACACTACAGGGACACCATGACCACCGACGAGGCGGTCGAGCTGGCCCTGGAGGCGCTGCGCAAGACCCAGGACGAGAAGCTCCAGCAGGAGAACGTGGAAATCTCCATATGCGACCTCAAGAACAAGAAATGCAGGACGCTTTTCGACAAGGAAGTCGCCAGGTACCTGAAGAAGGACTGATTTTTAAATTCTTTGTTATAGAATATAGTTATGCATGTTAATAATTGCAGGCGACTCCTTGCAGCATCGTCACTGGCGTTAGTGCTGGCGGTGCAGCCGTGCCGTGCCAGTACCGCGAGCCAGGACAAATCCCGCAGCTTCCAGGCCAGAACTCCGGCAGCCGACAGGTTCATTGAACCGCAATCAACCGCCCAAAAAATCCACAAGTCGTCGCTCGCGATGGACATGGTGAGGGGCGAGGGCATCGAAGACGACATCCTGAAAAAGAATAAAAAAAGCCTGATGGGAATCATCAGCCGCGTGTTCGATAACGAGTTTTCCAAAGGAGCCGAACGGAGCCATGTTGCTAAAAAGCTGGATACCCTGGCCATGGCAGGCCACATGTTCACTTACGAGCAGAGGCACCACATAGTGCTTGGCATGGCAGTGGCCTCGGCCAAGGAGATGAGGGCCGTGGCCAGGACCAGGGACGGCGCAGCCTATATCAATGATGTTTTCAGCACGTTCATCAAAACCGCACCAGAGATGAGGGGAAGGCTCGGGGAAGTCAGGGCGTGGGTGTTTTCCGAAGAGAAACCGGAGGCGCTCGCGGACAGGCTGATTGGCACGATTGGCACTGCGGGCAAGCAATAATCCCGCCCATAATCTTCCTATAAATGAACCATTTATAAACCCTTCCTAACACTATTACATGTAGCTATAAAGTGGTTTTAATGGTAATAATGCAAGGCGCCAGATTCACAGCAGGGCCTACGCCCAGGGCTGCCAGGGGCAGATGGGCGGCCTGCCTCGCACCGATGCTCGCGCTGAGCATGTCTCTCGCCAGGCCTTCCTGGTCAGCGGAACCCGGGACGGCGCCTGTGGCACAGGCCGCAGACTGGTCCCCCATGCCGTTCCGCCGCGCCCGCTCCAGGCTGGCCAAATCGCTGCCGGACAGCGTGGCGAGGAACATCCCTGCCAAAGAGGGCGGCGAAAGAATCCTTGTAATCAACAAGTTCGCGAAACTGCTCGCCCATTATCCCGGAGCCTCCCGCCTGCTTGAGGACGAGCGGGTTGCGGCATTTTTCGTGAAAAGGCCGGTAAAGGCGTTCTACGTAATCACAACCATAATCAGGCACGCGTCCGAGGGCACGACCGACCCGAAAAAGAAGGCGGAGAAAGCGAACCGCGCGCTCGACGTCCTGCTCGACGACAAGGTAACGCCGGTTTTCGTGAAGTACCCGGACATATTCGCGGACATGGCCAAGGAAGCGCACGGGGACACCTGGTATTCCTTCGAGAAGGCCGAAGACCAGCTGGAATCGACCATCCTCGCCGGCATCTCCCTTTACGACGCCGCCGCAATAGAGCTGGGCCGTCCCCTGGACGACCTGCGTGGCGATGAAGCCGGGCGCACGAAATACCTGGAGGGCCTCAGCAGCCCGGAGAAACTCGGCCTATTGTGCTCCGACCCGTCTTTCTTCGATGCCTCATCCAACAAGCTTCTTTTGAAATGGCTCGTGCAGAACGGCAAAAGCTCGGACATGCAGAAGCTGAAGGAAAAATACAGCCTCACCGACACGCAGGCGGCCAACCTGGCGTTCAGGATTCTCAACAACGGCCTGGTGGATGATTTCATCCCCGCGCAGAGCCGCGAGCACGACACCGGCGTGTTCCTTGCCGCGCTTATGGGCACCCAGGCTGCCAAAAACGGCATCTATGGGGACAGTTTCAATCCGAGGTACTTCTACGTCCTGGCCAACAGCGCGGAAAAGATATCCGCCCGCTTTCCATGGCTCGCGGACGTCATAAAAAGGAGGCGTGAGCGCCTCGGGGGCACGGCCGGAAGCCAGGACACGGAAAAAATACGCCATGCCCTCACATACGCGCATTATCTCATCACGAAAAAAACAAACGACTACGAGCTTGCGCGCTTCGGCGCAGAGCGCGCGGCGTTCAATCCCAGGAATTATATGGTGGGCGGGAAGGTGGCGGTCGTCCAGGTGTTCGACAAGGATGACACGGGCAACACCCATTGGCACATGAGCAACACATGGTTCGGCGCCAAATACGGCAAGCCAAGGACCGGCCGCAGCGGGGAGCTCATCTACGAGACCGGAAACCTGCGCCTGGTGCATTTCATGGGCGCGACCAAGGCGGCCAACCAGAAATTCGTGAGAAGCTGGGTGGCGGAGCACGACGCCTCCATAATCACGCTTCGCGCCGACGTCCTCCATCTCGAGGAGAACATGCCATACGACGTGTTCGGAAACAGGGCGGGAAGGTACCTTTTCATAAACGGAGTGTGCGGCGGGGCCGCCAGCGATTCTAGCTACGTGGCAGGGAATCCGAATACCGCGCTCGACATCATCAGCTATTCCTCGACCGGAAGGGGGCAGGTCACCAACACGCTCTTGGAACTGCTCCTGGACAGGGCGGGCCCGGCGCCATACCAGGAAATCGTGGATGCGGGCCGCGGGAAAATCGTTGCCATGGGCGGAAACCAGTTCACAATAATGACTCCGAGCGCCGGCCAGGGCCTGCTTTCCTACGTGAACATGAAAACTGCCGGGAGCCGCGAGTAGATTTTAAAGCGCTTTGCACGGAAATGAGACCATGGTTGAAGCGGAAAAGAGGCCGGAAAATACTGGGCAGAACTTAATCGGAGTCAGCCCCGTGCGAACCGCAAGCGACGCGGCAAGGCAGGCCGTGGAAGGCATGCAGGCGAACGTGCCGCACGCGAGTTACGAGCAGGTGAGGGCGGCGCTGGACAAGCGCATGCCCGATGCGGTCGCGAGGGAGATAGTCCGCAGCGGCATGGAGAAAAAGATGGATGCCATCAACCACCAGGCGGAGCTCCTCTCCAAGCACCCGCCATGCGTGCAGAAAACCCTGGAGAACGAGGACGTCGCAAGGGCGTTTGTCGAGAAGCCGGCAAGGCTCGGGCTCGCGCTCAAGGACATCGCGCGTGCCATGCACGGAGCCGAAAGCGAAGAAATCAACAAGGCATTTTCGCTGCTTTCCAAAGATTTCGCGCCGCTGTTCGCGAGATACCCGGAAGCCTTTGTTGCCACGGCCCGTGACGCCAAGAAGGATGCCGCCATCGCATTCGGGGCCCTGGACGAAAGGGATCCCAAGAGCATCCTGCTCGAGGCGCTCTCTTTTCATGGCGGCGCCCTCAAGGAGTTCGGCAGGCCGCTTGATTACCTGCATGACTTCGAAAAGGAGCGAATGCAGTACCTTAATTCGCTCCAACCCTTTGAGGCGGTCAGCCTTCTCTGCTCCGACCCCTCGCTTTTCTATACGTCGTCCAACCACCTCCTCTTCGACAAGCTCAAGCTTGACTTTAATACAAAAGGGCTGACCGCGCTCAAGAAAGAGTTCGCCCTCAGCAACGAGCTTACCAGGAACCTCCTGCTCAGGGCGATAAACTACAACCGCCTCGGCGACCTGATATCCCCGAAGGACGGGACCCAGCAGGATGTGAAACTGGCGGTTGACATCGTCCTGGGCACGCCCCAAAGCAAAACAGGCATATACAGCGAGAGGTTCGAGCCCAGGGACGCCTACCTCATGGCGAACGGGGTGGAGACGCTCAGGAAGTATTCGGATATAACCGGCAAGATAAACGACAGGCTGGGCGAACTGGAACAGAGCCAGGCCGGCAGCCCGACCGTAGAACGGGGGCGGACGATTTTCGCCCTCAAATACATGTCCTTCATCCTCACGGGCGACGCACACGGGGACAAGGTGATAGGGGATATCGGCAAGAGGTCGGTTTACACTCCTGCGGATTATAAGACGGGAGGAAAGACCAATGTCATCCAGATATTCGACAGGGAAGACGCGCACGAGGAAGTGGACCACTGGAAGATGACCAACGAATGGCTCCAAAGACAGTACGGAGAGCCTAAAGCGGGCCCCAGGGGCGAACTCACATACGAGAACGCGAACGCGCGCATAACCCTTTTCATGGGCGGCAGCAAGCCGGCCAATGCGAAGTTCATAAAAGACTGGGTCAAGAAAAACCAGGCGGGAGTGATAACCTTCCGCGGCCACAGTTTCAGCCTCGAGGAAAACATGCCCTATGACCTGTTCGGGAACAAGCCCGGCAAGTACCTTTTCATCCCCGGAAGCTGCGGAAGCGCGGGAAGCATCCCGGACTATATGAGCGCCAATCCCGCCACCGAGCTGGCGTTCTTCAGCAACACGGCCACAGGAAGGGGCGCGGTGACGAATACCATCATCGACCTGGTGGCCGAGCAGAGAAAACCAATCGGATTCAAGGAAATACTCGTAAAGGGCGAGAAGAAGATAGCCGCGCTGGAGGGCGATATCGCCGACATACAGGTCTTCAATCGCGGCGAACAGATACTCTCCTATGTGAACGGCAAGGAAGAGGAGATTGTCGCGTTCGTTGCAAGCGCGAATGCGAAGAAAGCGGAGCTCAAGGCAGGCAAGCGCCAGAACAAGGAATGACCCGGCGGCTACCGCACGACCGTCCCGCCGTGCCGTTTCCCTTCCATGGCCGCCTTCAGGTCGTCCATGCTTTTCCAGCCCACGAAATGGGTTTCTATTTTCGAGCGGGCGATGAGCTTGCAGGCAAGGAGGTCGAAAACAAAATTAGTGCCCGCGACCCGCTTGTCCGAGGCCATTGCGAGCGAGATAAGCGCGTCATAGCCGAGCGTGTCGATTTTTTTTGCTCCTGGGTTCTTTTTCGGGTCGCTGTCGTAGATGCCGGTTACGTTCGAGACGTTCACGAGCCGCTTCGCGCCGATGGCTTCGGCGAGAAGGACCGAATCCGTATCCGTGGTTATGCCCGGGATAGTCCCGCCCATCACGACGACCTTGTGCCGGGCAGCGAGCTCGCGGGCTTTTTCAAAGCCGTGCGCGACATCGGCAGGCGCAATGCCCTTGAGCGCGGCGAGAAGAAGTTTCGCGTTCTGCTTCGTTGACATTATGGCTATCTGGTCAGCGTCGAATTCTCCTGCGCCCAGTTCCCGTACGGCGCCAGCATAAGTCCTGGCAGGAGGGCCTCCGCCGACGACGATTCCAAAATCATTTTTGCTCGCCCGTATCGCGCTCGCGAGCTCTTTCAAGAATTTGATGTTCGGTTTTCCATCCGGCACCACCGCGCTTCCGCCTATTGAAAGGACGACATGCATAAGTACACCTGTTCCATTGTCGAAGATTACTTTTTGTGAACTATCCATGCTTAAAGGCATGGGCTTCCTGTTTCATTGAAGATACTTGCCAGTTATGCTTATAATTGGTAGCGGTCCCCTCTCCACAGGTTTTACTTCCCGGCGTTCCACCGGTAGCCGAATCGCTTGTCGATTCGGATTGCCAAACTCGCTCCCGCGAGTTTGCAATAGCTCGTCGGAGTATGTTTATCGCAGCATTGAGGTCCCTGTGCATTGATGCCCCGCATGGACAATCGTGCCATCTCTCAGCTAGCGTTTTCTTCCGTATAAGACCGCAGTTGCTGCACCTTTGGGAAGTGTGGGCAGGATCCACCAGCACGACTTCGCAACCAGCTTCTTCCGCTTTGTAGCTGATCATGTTCGCGAACTCCGCCCAGCTGCAGTCCAATACCTCTTTTGCCAGGAAACCTCGCGCCAATCCTTCGTTGTTCAGCGCTTCCATAGCTATGAGTGAATGATTCTCCACAAGAGCACGGCTTGCTTTGTGGAGGAAATCCCTTCTCTTGTTCGTAAGCTTTTCATATGCGATGGCAACTTCTTTTCTATTCCTGGCCCTGTTTGAGCTGCTCTTTTTCTTATTCGACATCCTCCTCTGGACGAGCTTCAGCCGTTCCTCTGCTAATCTTAGATTCCGAGGATTCTCTATTCTTGAGCCGTCGCTCAAATATGCGTAGGTTTCTATGCCCAAATCAATTCCGACCTTAGGCATCTTGTTTCTCTCGAATGCTGTTCTCTCGTATTCGGTCGTGAAAATCGCATGCCATTTTCCTGAGGCAGATTTCTTTACGGTCAGTGTTTTGACTTCACCGTTTATTTCTCTGTGTTTTCTGATAGAAAGGCTTCCGATTCTTGATAGCTCCAGCCTATCAGTGAGCTTGAAGCCGGACTGAGGATAGGTGAGGGATTTCACCCGTTCGATAGATTTGAATCTAGGAAAACCTGCCTTCAGACCGGTTCTTTTCCTGGCAATCAGTCCCCACAGGGATTTCACAAGCCTGTCCGCGACGTTCTGGGCTACCTGGGAGTATAGTTCCGTATCCTTTGCGAGAAGATAAAGCTGTTTTCTGGTTGGAAATTTCTTTGTTTCCTCATAATACTTCTTTGTATATTCCAGTAGAGAATTCCAGAGCGTTTTGCATTCGTAGAAATGGTGGTTCAGCAATTTTTCCTGGCTTTTGGAAGGATAGAGCCTGTACTTCCAGGCTCGTGTCACTCTCATGATGATCTGCCGGAAAGGTCGTTTATAAGCGTTGCCCGGGTGAATTTCCGCGGTGCTCACGACGAATCGACTGTCTCGCCCTATCATCCAACGGCTAAAGCAATGCCTCAAATTTGACTTATGATGGATTTCCCGGGCTTAAAACATTTAATTAACCCACGCTACATACTCCCCATCGGTGCGAATATGCCGCTTCATCTCGGAATCGAAACAATAGACAAGACCCTCAGGAAGAAGGAGGAGCAGCTGGACAGCGTCATGACCGGCAGCAGGCAAATCGTGCGGGACTGCTCCAATGCCATAAAGGCGCTGCACGCCTATGACCTGAAGACCGCAAGGGCGCACCTGAAGGACGCGGAAAAGAACCTCAAGGAAATCCGCGCCCTGTCCGGCTCGTTCCCGGGCCAGCTCAACCACATACTCCAGGAATACGCGGAGGCGAGAATCGTCCTGTCCGCCATTGAAAAGAAAAAAATACCCGCCTTCGGCGAGCTGGAGGTGGGCGAGATACCATACCTGAACGGCCTGCTGGACGCCATAGGCGAGCTCAAGCGCGAGATGTACGAATCGCTGCGGCGCGGGAACCGCCACGAGGCGAAGTACTATTTCTCCATGATGGAGCAGGTCTACGACGAGCTGCTGCCGCTCCGCTTCTCCAACGCGGTCCTGCCCGATTTCAGGCACAAGCAGGACGTGGCGCGCATGCAGATAGAGCAGGCCAGAGGCGAGCTGCTGGAAGTCAATTACATAGTGGAGAAAAAAAGCCCGGCGAGCGCGGAATAGGTCAGAACTCGCCGACTATCTCCTCAAGTATGTCTTCAGTGGTGATTATGCCGGTCACCTTGCCCGCCTGGTCCGTGATGTAGGCTATGTGGGCGTGCTCCTTTTTCATCAGGCCGAACGCGTCGTCTATCATCACGTCCCCGTCCACGAAGAGCGGCTTGTCCGCCAGCTCCGCGACCTTTTTGCCCTTGCCGTCGTATGCATGGTGGAAGAGGGTCTTCACCCTCAGGCTGCCTATTATCCTCCCCGAGGCATCGGTTATCGGGTATCTGGTATAGTCGTGGATGGACACCTGCTTCACGGCGTCCTCCACCGTGGCGTCCGCGGCGAGCTTCGCCACCCGCTCTATCGGGGTGATTATGCTCTTTACCGGGATGTCGTTGAACAGGAGCACGCGCTTTATCATGCCCACCTCGCTCTTCTCCAGCACGTTCTCGTCCATGCCCAGCTCCATGAGGTCGTGCATCTCCCTTTCGCTCACCATCACCCTGCTCTGCTCCTTGGAGGTGCGGAATATCACATCAGGCACGGCCCTGAACATCAGCACAAGCGGAAACAGGAGGAATGACAGGAGTTCGACCAGCGGGGCGCAATAGAGCGCGGTCTTCTCCATGTGCGTGGTGGCGAACGTCTTCGGAAAAACCTCGCCGAAAGTCAGCACGAGCAGGGATATGACCCCTATGGCCACCCCGACCCCCACGGAACCGAAGGCTTCTATGGCCAGCAGGGTGGAGACCGAAGAAAGCACTATGTTCACTATGTTGTTGCCTATGATTATGGTGATTATGGCGCCCCTCATGTTCTGTTTCAGCCTGCGCAGGCTTTCCGCGCCCCACCTGCCCTCCTTGGCGAACCGGTGGACCTTGGGGTATGGAATCCCGATTATCCCGACTTCCGCAAGCGCGAAGAAAGCGGATATGAGCAGCAGCACTCCGAGAGCCGGGAGGTATCCTATGTCAATCATGCCGCATCATCCATAAAAATAACATTTCCCGCCTGCCTGACTTGAACAAGCAACCTGTCGGTATCTACTGTGATTACAGTAGTACGGCTCCAAAAACGGAGCGAAACCAAGCTACAGCCGACCGCTCTACCATTGAGCTAAGGCGGGGATGGAAGATGAAAGTGCGGAGAAGTTCTTATAAATATCGCGCTCTCCGGGGCGCGACCCTTATGTGGCGAACTATTGCAGTGGTGAAACCGCGACTGCCGACGCAATCGTGTTCCGAATCGTCGGAACACGGTGCGCAGTGTTCGAAGCGTCGAACACTGCCGTGGCGCGAGTTTGTTCGGAGTCCACGGCAGGAACCTTGAGGTTCCTGCGCACCATGTTCGACGCGTCGAACATGATTGCGTCACCCTTGAACACACGAGAGCAGCAACGACCGATAAATCGACGCTTCGATTTATGGTCCATTGGTCGTTGCGACGACCAATTGGACGAACCGCACGATTGGGAACACATTTGTTTATTACAGCCCGTTCTCCCCTCCCATGGTGCCGAGCAGCATCTTGCGCATCTCTATTGGCTCCAGCTTCTCCAGGGCCTTGAGCGTGAAGTCCAGGGCGGTCTCGCTCTCGGCGTAGATGGTGAACAGGTCGTCCCCGCGGTTTATCCTGTCGCCCCTGAGCTTGTAAAGGTCTATGCCAGCGCCCTGGTCCCTGGGCGCGCCGGCAATTCTCGCTATCTTGGACATGGTATGGTTGTCTATGTGGAATATGCTGCCTCCCTGCTCGGCCTTCACAGTGAACTTGTATTGGCCCAGGGGCATGTCCGAGGATTTAACCTTCGGATCCCCTCCCTGGAGCTCGATTATCTCCCTCATCTTGGCAAGCGCCTTGCCGGATTTCAGGAGTCCTTCGGCCGCGGCATAGCCTCCTCCTTTTTCCACCTTGCCGCAGAGTTCCATGAGCTTGCCTGACATGAGCAGGGATTTGTGCCGCAGATCCTCGGGCCCGCCGCCTTCGAGCACCTGGAGCACGTCCCGGCATTCGAGCCCCGGCCCTATGCCGTTGCCCACCGGCTCCGCGCCGTCGGTTATGAGCGCCTCGATGCCCATGTTGAGGGACTTGCCTATCGCCAGGAAGTGCTTCGCCAGCTCCCGCGCCCTTTCCACGTACGGCACCTTCACTCCCCGGCCCACGGGTATGTCTATTACGACGTATTGCGCGCCCACGGATTTCTTCTTGCCCAGTATGGACGCGAGCAGCATGCCTTCCGGGTCCAGGCTCAGGGGATGCCTTATCCTGATGAGCTTGTCATCAACCGGCGCCAGGTTCATGCCGCCGCCCCACACCACCGCACCCTTGGCCTTGAGCACGATGGTTTTCATTTCCTCTATCTTGAAGTCCACGTCGCAGAGCACCTCCATGGTGTCCGCGGTGCCGGATGCTGATGTTATGGACCTGCTGGAGGTCTTGGGTATGTAAAGCCCTGCAGCGGCGATTATGGGAACCAGTATCATCGTCGTCCTGTTGCCAGCCACGCCCCCGATGCAGTGCTTGTCCAGAATCGGCTGGACGCCCAGGTTGAGCGATTCGCCGGATTCCACCGTGGCGTCGGTGAGCGCGATTATCTCGCTGTCGGCCAGGCCGTTCACGTAGGTGCCGGTTATCCAGGCCGATGTCTCTATCTCGCTCAGCTTGCCGTCCATCACTTCGCGCACCACGGTCCTTATCTGCTCGGTGGAGAGCGTCCCCTTGTCGAGTTTCTTCTTGATATACTCTATGGAAGCGGGCCTGTCCATGTGGACTATCTCCACACTCTCGCCGTCTTTCAGGCCGTAGGCGTCGGCGATGTCCTTGTACACGCCCACCTCGCCGGCCCGCACCAGCACGTCGCTCACGTCCACCATGGCTATCACGTTCTCCTTCCCGAAGTGCATCTCCGTGCGGTAGCCGCCGTAGATGTCGTGCTGCTTGGCCTCCGCCGTGTTGAGCACGATGACGTTCATGGTCGTGAGTATGTTCACTATCCTGGCCTTGCAGATGTACTTCTTGTACCTCCATACGTCTACCTTCTTCGTCTCCTTCTCCACGAACATCGGCCCCGCGTTGTTTTCCCTGTCATCCTTCTTTTCCTTCTTCTCCGCCATTGTGAACACCTTCATATCCTTATTCCGAGCTTCTGCGCAGCCAGGTTGAAAAACGACTGGGCCGGTATCACGCCCAGCTCCGTGACGTATCCGCTTATGTAGGACGAGGCCGTTACGTCGAACGCGGGATTCCTTATCTTCACCCCGCGGGGAGGCATGTCCCAAACTTCCTCATGGTCCCTTTCCTCTATCTCCTCCCGTGCGCCGTACATGGTGAAGCGGCTGAATTTCGAGAGCTCGGCCGCGGAGAAGAAGGAGACATCGTGCATCCTCGCAAGGTGCGCAATCATGCTGGTGCCGACCTTGTTTATCAGGTCGCCCTTGGAGGTCACGGAATCCGCGCCCACAAGGCACAGGTCCGCCTTTTTCATCATCATGTTCGCGGCTCCGTCCACCACGAGCGTCACGCCTATGCCGGCCCTGGCGAGCTCGGCAGCGGTTATCCTTCCCTGCCACCTGGGCCTGGTCTCGCAGGAGACCACCGTGAATCTCTTTCCCTTGGCTTTCGCCCTCTTGAGTATTCCGGTAACTGTCGAGGAATGGCAGTGGGTCAGCACGACGCCGTTGTCCGGTATGAGGCCGGTTCCGTACTCGAAAAGATTCGCGGCGTCCTTGTCCATGCGCCCGAGAAATGCGGCCTCGTGGCTTTTGAACATCCTTTTCAAATCCCGCACGCCCGCCTTCCCCTTCGCCTCCTGCGCAAGATAATTCTTCGCGTCCTCTATCGCGTTCCTCATCATGGGTTCTGTGGGCCGGGAATTGGCGAGCGCGCCGCCCGCGAGCCTGATTTCGCGGAGCAGAGCATGGGGAGTCTTCGCCCTGGAGCTGTTGGCTTCAATGACGAGCGCGCCCACAGCCTCCTTTGCTATGTTCCTCGCGCCCTGTATCTTCAGCGACTTTATGTCCCGAATTATGCGGCGTACCCCGGTCTGCATGAGCGACATTCGGAGAGCAGTAATAAATAGGTTGCTTTGGCGCCTGTTTACTTCCTGCGCAGCAGCTTCTTTGCGAGCGCGACCAGTTTCCTCACCTTGGACTGCTTGCCCTTTCCGCTCGCGCTCCTCCCGCCCTTCCTGTTCGGGCCGGGCTTTGGTTTCGATTTCTTCGCCTTGCCGGAAGGCGCCTTCGTCTTTTTCGCCATTCACACACACCTAAAATAAAATCCTAAGGGCTCCGTTATTGCTTCGTAAATCCATGGGATTTACGACAATCATGTTCGGCACTCCGAACATGATGCCCCATTGTCCGAATCGTCGGACAATAGGGAGGCACACAAATTTTCGCAAAAATTTGTGTTCTGGACTCGGTGAAGGAGTTCCCCGAGCGATTGCGAATATCAATCTTAACCCGATTCGCTCGCTCTAGGGGTGATCTCTTTCGGAACGCCGGAAGCATGGCAAGCCGGGGTTTCGTGCAGTGAGTTATAGTCCAGTCACCACATTAATGGCCGATCACTTGACAGAGGCTGAAGCGTATCCATCCTTTTCAGGACAACCGAAATATCCTCCTCAGAGCCCTTCAGAGGCGGATTGTATATCTCACCAAGATTTATAAATTTTTTGGTAAGCGCTTCGTTAAATGCCGATTTGGCAGTGGAAAATCACAGCCCGGCACCTTATGTACTGTGTGAAATGGCATCCGGAATGCCGCGCGAGAGCCTTTCCGCAGCCTCGTATATCCTGGTTATGTTCTTCCAGTGCGAACCCTCCCAGTATGCCTTGTTGCATTTCCTGCACAATTGGAATTTTTCGTACTGCTCCAGCACATTGGGCTTCACAAGGCCCTGGACCTCGGAACGCGGGACCACTTCAAGGGGGTTGTTGCATGAGGGGCACCTGGTCTTTTCCGGAAACGTGAACTCGAGGCCGAGCCCGTTCTTCATCTCGGCCAGCTGCTCCTCCAGCTCGTTGCTTTTCACGAAAAAGCCTCTCACCCCTGCCTTCACGCAGTTGGAATAGAGCTCCGCGTCCCGCGTCACGAGAACCGCGCCGGAGTCCCTTGCCGCCTTCAGCAGCTCGCTGTCTTTCCTGCCTTCCGCGAATTCCGCGTCCATGCCGAAAATCCGCAGGAACCTCACGGCTTTCTTGAGCATCTCGTCCAGAAGGAGTTTCATGGTAAGCGCTTTGGTTTTCCCTTTATACGGGAACCGTTGCATTCTTTCGGCACACAAAGAAGACGTCCACAATGTCCGCCGCTTCGGACATTGGGACCCACCCTATTGTCCGACGCATCGGACAATGGGGCACCATGTTGCCCGGCAACATGATTGTGCCCGCACAAAAGCGGGCATGTGGTCGTCTCATGCCAAACAGGTGCTCCGTCAGTCGTTGGCGGTTTTTCTACTGTGCAAGTTTTTAAGCACTCGCATCTCATGTGATGGAGATTTTCACGAACACGTTGGTCGGGACCTTTATCCTGAGAATCTGCTTTATGTACTTCTCGTCCCCTTCCAGGTCCACGAGCCGCTTGGAGACGCGCTTTTCCCAGATTTCATAGGTGTCGGAGCCGTCGCCGCAGGGCGTGCGCCTGCATGCGATATTGAGCCTCCTGACCGGCATCCTCACCGGGCCGTGGAACTTCATCTGCAGCGCGGTGGAGAGCTCCCTGACCTGGCTTATGACGGATTCCAGGGCCTTGGGGTCCTCGCCGCTGAGCGTTATCCTTACCTTTGTCATCATATCAACTCTATGAGAATTACTTAGGTTACGTAGAAGGGAGATTTAGGCGCAAACATATTTAAACGTTCGGGGACGACTTCTAAACGGTTACGAGATAGCGCTTTCCATGATTTGACAACAGGAGATGCCTATGAACGTGCTGACCATACGGGACATGCCCGAAGACTTCATGAAAGAGGTGGTTGACCTCGCAATCGAGCTTCGGAAAGAGAACGACCGGGCGAGGGACGACCTGGGGGGCATGACGCTCATATCCCTCTACGAGAAGCCGTCCACCCGCACCAGGCTCTCATTCGAGGCCGCGATGGCGAACCTCGGCGGCAGGTCCATTGTCATGGATTTCAAGAGCTCGCAGATAAGCAGGGGCGAATCGATGGCCGACACCGCCCGCGTGCTCTCCCGCTACTGCCATGCCATAACCGCAAGGCTTTCCAAACATTCGGACCTCGAGGAGCTTGCGAAGCACGCCACCGTTCCCGTGATAAACGCGCTCACAGAGGCGGAGCACCCCTGCCAGGCGCTGGCGGACATGCAGACAATAATAGAGCACAACAAGGAGAGCGGCAAGCTGGTTTTCATGGGGGACGCGGGGAACAACGTGGCGACCTCAATAATGCACATCGCCTCGCGCTATGGCATGCACGTCGTGCTCTGCGGCCCGAAGGGATACCTTCCCAAGGGCGAGACACTGGAGGCGGCATGGAAAACCGGGGCAAAGGTGGAAATCACCAGCGACCCTGCTCATGCGGCAAAGGACGCGGACGTGATATACACCGACGTCTGGGTGTCCATGGGCGATGAGGCGCAGCAGGCCGAGCGCATAAGGGCGCTTACGCCGTACCAGGTTAACGACGAATTGCTCAGGCTCGCCAAGCCGGACTGCATAGTGATGCACTGCCTGCCGGCGCACAGGGGCCAGGAGATAACGGATTCCGTGCTTGACGGAGCGGGCGCCACGGCGGTGTGGGACCAGGCCGAGAACAGGATGTGGGCGCAGGAGGCGCTGCTGCTGAAACTGCTGGGTGGTTCGGTGGCCAGGCCAAAACCCAGGAAAGAGCCGGCCAAGCAAGGGAAGCAGGAAAAAGACAAGTCTTTCTGGGGCTTTGGTTTCGGGGACGCTCCTGCCGAGGACGAAAACAAGCCCGCGCCGGCTGAGGAAGGGAAAGAGGAGCCTGAAGAAGAAAAGGAGGAGCCTGAAAAAGAGCCCAAACCCGCGCCAAAAGCCGCGAAAAAAGACAAGAAGGCAAAAGGCAAAAAAGCCGCCAGGACAGAAGAGCCGGAAGAATCCGAGGAAACGGAAGCGGCCAGGGAGCCCGAAGGCAAAAAAACAGACGTGATGAAGGACCTACTAGGGTTCTAGTTTCCACGCCGGCCTGATTACTGCATTGATTCCGCTATTTTCGGTCCGGCTTCCGGTTCGGAAACGTTCGCAGGAAGCGTGGTCTGCGCCTCCGCGTCCTGCGTCTTGGGTACCGTGTCCTGGCTGGCTGCGGCCACTTCTCCCTTGACGAAATATTTGTGGAACTTGTCCGTGAGCCACAGGCTCGAGCTCCTGCCCGCCTTCTTCGGCTTCACGAAACCAGCATCCACCAGCTCGCGTACGTCTTCGTAAATTGAAGAGCCGATGCGCTTGGCGAGCTCGGATTTCAGCACGCCGTCGTGCTTTGATATGTAGGCGAGCGTGCGCAGCGCGGGCCTGGATATCTCCGTGTCCTGTGCGAACTGCTTCACCCTGCCGACATAATCCTGCCGCACCCTCATCTCGTATTTTCCGTCCACGCTGAGTATCTCTATGGCGCTGTTGCGCCCCGCGTATTCTGACTGAAGCTCCTCCACCGCCTTTCTCAGGTAGCCCAGCGCACCTATTCCGGTCAGCGTGCGCAGCTCCTCGAGGGCCATGGGCCTGGCTGAGATGAACAAAGCAGCCTCTATTATCCTGGTTTCCTCTTTTTCGCTCATGCTCTCAGCCTCGAGTGCATTCAGCCACCGTGCAGCCTTAGAAATGATTGCAGTTCCGATGTGTAATCTGGTGCGTCAAGCTTTTTTTTCTTTGCCTTCATCGCCCTGAGCATCTTTTCCACACAAACCCCAGCCGTCCGCTTCGTGGTATCAAGTTCGAGCGGCGCGGTGCCATAGACCAGCTCCACCCTCTGCACGCAATAGTCCAGCATTTCGGAAAGCAGGTTATCCTCGAGTTTCGCCTTGCTGTACTTTCTTTTCGCGAGCCTTTGCTTTAGTTTTTTCGGATGCGTTCTCAACACGAAAACGAAGTCCGCCGGAATTCTGAACTCGCACGCGAGATGGCCTTCGACGATGTATGCCGGGAGGCGCGAGAGATGCGGAAGGAGTTTTTTCTTCAGGATGGCGACATCCACTGTCTTTTCGCCTTTTTCTTTTTTGAAAATCCGGTTCTCATTGACGAACTCCTTTATGTCCACGAGCGGAAGCCTGGCCTTTTTCGCGAGCAGCCGGCCGACTTTGGTCTTGCCAGTCCCAGGGGTTCCGGTTATTATAATCCGCATCGCGCTCACGTTTCGTTTTTTGCCTGCCAGCTCAGCTATAACTTGCCGGCCAGCAGCTTGAAGTACTGCCTTGCCACCTTGATGGCGTCCTCGCCCTTTTTCGTCATGCTGTAGTATTTCCTGCGCTCCTCGAACTCGGATTTTATCAGGCCCTCGTTCTCCAGCTTGTAGAGCACTATATAGACCATGACCCTGGAAGGCCTGAACGCGAATCCCTTTTCAATGTCCGAATCCAGCGTGTAGGCATAGGCTCTGCCTTTCTTCCTTATGAGCGAGAGGATGTAGAGCCAGAGATTGCCGAACGTGAGCAGGTTCTCGAGGCGTTGGATGGGCTTTGCACTCCGGGCGCTGCTTTCACTGGAGGGCATCAGGATTCATCTTCGCCGGTGGGTTTCTTCTTCTTACCCCTTGTGACGGGCTTCGCTGCTTCGGTTTCCTGCTCCCTTTCTACTCTGACGGGTTCGCTGGGAGCCACGTGTGTCTCAGCTGCTTCATGTTCAGGTTTGGGCGGTGGTTCGGACCCCGGCCCGCCTCCCCCTCCGCCAGCCATTCTTGGTACGGCTGGTGCCGTTCCTCCGCCGGCTTCAGGAGGCTTCACCCCTGGCGGAAGGCTGAGATTGTCCATTACATATTTAAGCGTGTCTACATTGGCCTGCCCCGTGATGACGGGGTTTGTGGCCGCGGCTTCCGCCCAGGCTGCCACCTGCCGGAGATTCGTTTCCCTCTGTTCCGGAGCCCTTTCGGTCGCCACTGCGGCCACGACCGCATTGGCAACACTCGGGCTTATCCGCTCGCCACCGAGTTCGGTGAGTTCCGAAGAGAACTGCTTTTTCATCTCGGTGGTGTATGCCGCCATGTAAGTCGTAGTCCCGGGCGTAGCCGAAGTACTCGCTGCAGCAGACACAGCAGCCGCCTCCGCCTTCTGGAAAATCGCACCTACGACCTCCGGGTTGTTCCTCAGCTCCTGTTTAAGCTTATCCGAAACCCCCTCGACGCCCTCTAGGGCGCTGGCCACGCGGGTGGCGTGAAATTCGTCCGCAAGGGCACTGGAATTGGCTGCCACGGCCTGGAGTTCGGCCTGGCGCTCCACCACGGCTGCTCCGAGCATTTTCACATTGTCCGCAACGTGCCCGACTTCGTCCGAGCCGAGCTTGATTCCGGTCACGCTGTCCACGGTCGGATGGCGCTCGCGCGAGGTCTCACTTTCGTTTCTATCTATTATGTCCGTGATTCTCCCATTGGTTACCTGGAACACCACGCCGTTGTTCGTGTCATTGCCGCCTTCTCCCGGCCTTATGACCTGGTATGTGTCTGTTGGGCCGAGCGGATTCGTCACCACCGTGACCGCGCCACCGTATTCCTGGGCATTGAACCTGCTCTCCACTGTGATTGCGGTAGCGAGCGCGCCGGTGACCGCATCCATGTTGAATTCCTTTGCAGCCGCGGCGAATTCCTTGCCAGGCGCGGTGGCTCCCTGAAGCAGCCAGGGTGCGGCTATGGTCGTTCCGACTGAGGCGATTTTGCCGCCATCAATGTTCACTACAGTATCAACACCCGGTGGCGCCTTGCTATCTGAAGCTAGTACTATGGTGAATTTGCCACTGGCCACCTCCTCAGGGGTTCCCAGGATGGTTATTTTTTGTCCGTTCGCGAGACTGACAGTGGCCTGGTCCATGATTATATTGGTCGGGTCCCTAAGCCCGAATTGGAACGCTTCCGTCCCCACCAGGGCCATGACCTCCTTCATGTCGACTCTGCCCAGCACGGCCGCCCTGTCCTTGCCGCCGAGTTCGGTCCAGACGCTTTTGATTTTGCCCTCTTCCACAGTGGCGGTCTTGTCGCCTATGGTTATCCGTCCGTTAATGGAGCCCATGCGCAGGCTCGCCTCGTCCAGGGTCACCAGCACCTTTTTGCCGCCTACGGTCATCTCGACTACGACCTTATTCACTTTCTTGCGATCTTCTATCTCAATCGTTTTTTTGGTGCTCAGTATGACCACTGGAGGTTTGCCCTGCCCCGCTTCCCCGCGCTTGACCTCTATGCTCTGCGATACCGCCGCGCCCAGTTTGGCCGCGACCTCATTTGCCAACGACGCGCTTCCTGCGGCAAGCTGTGCCGCCTGTAGCAGGCTCGACGCCCTTGCCGAGTCATTCGGAGTAAGCTGCCCGATTGACCTCAGGTTCGCTCCTGCCTGTTTAACGCCGCCCACCGCCTGGGCTACAATCGAGCTCTTCATAATGGACTTTTTCGCGCCGGCCATGTCCCCCCTGGCGGCATGGTAAGCCGCTGCCGCACCATAGCCGACAAGGCCTGCAAGCTGCCCAATAGCGCTGAATCTTGAACCCGGGCTGATGGTCTGGCCTCTCAGCACCTCCCTCAAGCTGCGCGCCCCGCCCCCGGCCACCTTCCCGCCGCCCACCAGCTGTACCTTGCCCCCTGCATCTTTGCCTTGTTTGGCCTGTTGTGCCTGTTGCTGTGCGGCTTTTATATTTTGTGACGTGTCGATGGCGGCCGTGACAATCTTTTCGCCTTTCTTGCCCTGTGTCAGGCCGGCGAGTTTTTTCACCCCTGCGGTCAAAGCCTTTCCGGTCAAATCCGTTGTTATGCCCTTTGCATACGTTTCCAGGACGCCGGCGCTGATGCCCGCGCCCCTTCCCTTGGCCTCGTACCTTATGTGCTTGCCCACCCTGGGCGCTGTGAAGTCAAAGCCGCCGAACGGGTTCTTTCCGCTGAGGAAAAGCCCGCCTCCGAGCACCGTGAATATGAGCAGCAGCGGGAAGCATATGGTGGGCACGCTGCTCAGGGGCAGCGGCGACGGGCAGTAGCTTGCAGTGTCCATGGTCGGCAGCGCCACGTAGCACCGCACGGCTGGCGGCACCTTGGCATTCGGGGCCGGTGTTATGGTCTGTGCTGTGCACGAAGTCGCACTGCAGACGCCCCCGGCATTGCACGGTATGTTGGAGTAATTGAGGCAGTTCTGGAACCCGCAATCCGAGGAACCGATGCAGGTGAACGGGCAGTACATGACCTTGAAGTCCATGCAGCCCCCGGCATACGCCGAGAAGTCCAACACGGCCCTGCCGTTCGCGTCGGTGTAAATCTTGTACGTCTTGTCGAACGTGTTGTTGAACATCTCCACGATTATCGTGGTGTTCGCGAGAAATGGCCTCGGGTTGACCGGGTCGGACGCGTTCTCGTAGAAGAAGGTGCCGGTGAGATTGTAATTCTCGCTGTCCAGGCTGAGGAACATCTGCGCCCTCGGCGCACCCTCTATTTCCTTGCACCCCGGGCAGTCGGTGTCCGGCATTGCGCACTGGGCAACGGAAGGCTTAATCACAATCGCCACAAAAACCAGCAATGCCAGGAAAAGCAATCTCGCTCGCATAATGAACTATTAGGAACAAGCATTTTAATGATTGCTATGCAGATGTTAGCATGCGCCCGGTCAGGCACCTGTTGCTATTGCTAATCGTGCTCGGAATCGCATCCGCAGCGCCTCCGGACTTCACGCCCATAGTGCCCGCCACGGCCATAATCGTGGCAATCTTCCTGGCAATGATGAACATGTTTTCGGCAACTGTCTCGTCCCCCCAGCTGGACGCCTGGGCCAAGAACGAGCTCCGCGAACTCATCGCAGGGGTGATACTCGCGGCGCTGATATACGGGTTCTTCGTCGGTTCCACGAGCATTATTCCGGCCTTAACCGGCAAGTCCGATTACATGAAGGCGTCGCAGGACGTCCTGGACAACCTTCTGACCAACCAGACCACGGGGTTGGACCGTGCGTTCGACGACATCATACGCGCCGGAACCAGGGTCAGGGCCGCGGCATCGTACTCGCCCTCCATCAGCATACCCGCATATTGGGTCGGCATCGGCTACACGACCTCCCCCCTGAGCGGAGTGGCCCCGCTTTTCTCCGCGCTCGCAGCATCCACCACCGGCCTCGCGAACAGCATCTTCCTCTACGAGGGCCTGCTGTTCCTGCTGAAGTTCTGCGCCACCGCGGTGCCCGCGATGCTCCTGCCAATCTCGCTATGCATCCGCATGATTCCCTTCACGCGGAAAACCGGGAACACGCTGGTGGCAATCTGCCTGGCCGGCATGGTGCTCGTGCCGTTCTCCGTCATCCTGGTAGGCGAGATGAACAAGGCCATCAACTATCCGCAGGTATATCTCACCAGCTCCCAGCTCGACCAGCTGGACCCTGGCGCCTGGGCCATGACCGTAGCGGAGCCGTTCTGCCAGAACATGGTCATACGCCTCATCCTCTCGCTCAACGACCTGATGTTCTCCCTGGTGATATGCCTGCCGTTCCTGCTCATCCCGATTTTCGGCGCCGGGATATTCGCGGTCTGCCAGCCCCTTGTGCAGAATCTGGTATACCCCATCCTGATGATGGTGATGCAGGCTGCCTATGACATCGCCCTGGGAGCCTGGATAGCCTTCGCAGGGGAGGGCATAGGCTACAGCGACAGGGCGTTCGACGTGCTCGTGGTTTTCCTGAGCAACGTGAACAATGCAATCCTGCTCAGCTACCTGGACACAATAATAATAGGGATAATAACCATATCCGGGGCGCGCAGCATCTCGACTGCGCTGGGGGGCGAGTGGTATCTCGCCGGAATACAGAGGTTCGTGTGATGCCATGAAGGGACCGATATTGCTCCTGCTCCTGATGAGCGCGGTGTTCTCCGCGTCCTGCATCAGCGACGCCGGCGACACCATACTCAGCGAGCAGGGGCTCGCCATAGCCGTGGCGTTCAGCCTCACCATAATGGTCATCGCGGTCGCCTACGCGGCGGGCACGGTCACGGCCAACTCCGGGCTCACCATATTCGCCAAGGACGAGCTCTACCACCTGTTCTTCTCGGTCATGCTGCTTTTGGGCTTCTCCGGCATACTGGTCTTTTCCTGCCAGACCATGAACATCTTCTACGACTCCACGATGTCCCAGATGGGGGCCCTCTCGTGCTACCATCCGGGAAACAGCCTCAGCGCGACATCCATGTGCTACATCAAGCTGGCCAAGAGCGACGCGGAGAACATCGCCAAATATTACATCAGCCAGCACATAGAGAACATGATGCAATCCACGTTCTCGTTCACGGTCTCCATCCCCTTCATGGACGCCTACACCTCGGTGGCGGACAGCTATCACAAGGTCCATGCCCAGCAGTACGACATGGTGCTCAACAGCTTCGTGCTGCCCGCGCTTCTCAGCATCAACATGCAGAAGCTGCTACTGGAATTCGTGAACAACAACGTGATACCCTGGGTGCTGCCCATAGCGTTCCTTTTCAGGGTGATACCCCCCTTCCGCTCCATGGGCAACACGCTCATCGCCCTGGCGGTGGGGCTCTACATATTAATACCCTTCATGTACACGTTCAACCTGTCCATGTACGACATAATGGGCCAGGGATGCAGCGGGTTCTCCGCCGGCGTGGACGATTTCGTGTTCGGCCCCGGCTGCAGCACCTACGGGTTCTGGAACGTGGGCAGGCTGATGCCCCAGGCGTTCTTCCTGCCCAACCTCACCATGGCGCTGTTCATAACTTTCATGGCTGCGATAAACAAGGCATTGCGGGCGATAGGGTGATATGGTGAAGCACAAAATCATGCTGGCGGCCTTCCTGCTGCTCCTGTCAGCCCCGCTCCTCGCCCAGAACGTCACCAACGTGGTGCAGAACGCGCCGACAGGCGCGGCGTTCGAGCTGTTCAACAACTGGCAGGCCCTGGCGGCCATAGCCCTGGTGATATCCACCATACTGGTCGGCATGGCCTACGCGGCTGGCATAGGCTTCCAGATGTCCGAGCTGGAGGCATGGGCAAGGAGCGAGCTCGGCCAGGTGTTCGCAAACGCCGTCATCGTGCTGGCGCTCATCGCCACGGTCGCGCTGATAGACGCCCTGACCATGGAAATCGTGAACGTCTCGGGCATAGGCGGGCTGCACTGCAGCCCGGGCCAGAACTGCCTGAACAAGACCGCCAACGCCTATCTGGAGGATTACATAAACCTTTCCAGGGACGGCGCGAGGAACGTGCTCCACCAGAACCTTGCCGCGACCGCATGGGCGAACAGGAGGTTCAGCGTCACCTGCTACGTAATATATTGTGCGCAGGTGGGCGTCTCGTGGTCGCTCTGGGCCCACTACATACTGGATTCGGACAGGTTCTCGCTGGTCTTCGAGTACTACCAGGGCGTGATGTCCTCGCTCTACTCGCAGAAATTCTTCGTGAGCGAGATATGCTTCAAGATAGGGCCGCTCATACTCGCGGCCGGCATTGTGGCGCGGTCGTTCTTCCTCTCGCGCAAGGTCGGAGGCCTCCTCATAGCCATAGCCGCAGGCATAATGTTCTTCTTCCCGGCAATGTACATCTTCGACTGGATGAGCATGGACATGGCCATAACCGGGGACACGGGCACAGTGGCGCCGGCAGACTGCCCCCTGGAATGCAGCTACGTGGCTCCCATAGCATATTACAACCAGAGCCCGGGTGTCCCAGCGGCCCTGAATACCACGTCGCAGGTATACGCCCTGTTCGACGAGACCAAGTATAACGCCGTCAGGGACCTCGTCCTGGGCAAGACCAGGTCCATGAAAAACGCCTCCGGCGTCCTGGTGGTCTCCTGCGAGAACTGGAGCGTGCACGTGAAAGACGCGAGCTGCGCGACGGGCAACGGCGAGTGCGACGTTGCATGCGACCGCTCCTGCAGGGAACTGCCATATCCGACCGGCTCCAGCACCTGCGTGAACTACACCATGCAGGTCGCCTGCGCCGCGCTTCCCCCGGAATGCAAGGTGACGCGCCTGGTGGCGGTGGTGGATGTGGAGGAGAACAAATCATGCCCCGCGGACTGCAAGATAGTCCCGCCGCTGAGAAGCGACTGCAACCTGGCCGCCACGAACAGCAACAAGCCCGGGGGCAACTGCCTGTATTCCCGCTTCGACTGCAGGGTGGCGGAGACAAACGACCTGAGCTGGAGGCCTTCCATAGACACCAACATCAAGAACGCCGACCGCTGCAACGTCTATCCCAAGGACTGCATCGCAAGCACGGACGCGTCGCAAAGCTGCGTGTGGGTGCTGCCGCCCTTCGGCTCATGCGACGACTCCTGCGACGGATGCCCGCAGGAGTGCAGGATATCCAACGGCACGAAGAGCATGTCGAAAATCCTGCCGGATTACTGCACGAACGTGAGCCTTGACGGCCCGGCATGCAAAAAATGCACGGACATGTGCAAGGTGCCCATTGACGCGATATACGCAAAAGCCCCCTCGGACAGCGTCAATTGCAGCAGATGCCCGCAGACAATGCGGATAACCGGCACGAACCTTCCAGCCAACTATTTCCTCGACAACAACGGCTGGTTTTTCAGCACGAGCTGCTCCCCTGACAGCTGCCCGTTTGATTACCGTGTTACGGTACCCTCCAGCATATGCGAAACCTGCGGAGGCATTGACGAGGAATACACCTACAACCCTCCCCTTGACACCGAATGCACGGACCTGTGCAAGCCTCCTGACGGCGGGCCATCCAAATCATCGGGCGACTATACCAAAATAGGGGAGGAGGGCCTGGTGGGCAGGCAGGAAATCCAGTCAGTGTCCAAGTTCATGGGCCCGGCCTACCTGCTGCCCCTGCTGAACATCGCAGCAACGCTCATAGTGATAAAATCCCTTTCCGAGATGCTTGGCGGGGACGTGGAGATACCGGGCATATCAAAGATATTCTGAGGCAGATTGACATGAGGGCAAAGGCATTGCTGGCGATGTTCCTGCTGGTGTCCGCCAGCTTCGCCGCATGGCAGACCACCGCGGCGCTGGCCATGGTCACGTCCCTAATACTGGTCGCGATAGTCTTCATGATAGGATTCGGCTTCGGAGTGGACGCCCTCACGGGCATGGCAAAGGACGAGGTCTACCAGCTGATAGTGCTTGCAGTGATGGTCGCGGCGCTTTACGGGACTGACAGTTTCATAAACGCCCTGTCCACCAACACCGAGCTCGCCCAGGGCGCGCCGAACCTGCAGACCGCCGCCCTCCTGAGCCTGAACAGCACCATAGACAGCCTGTCCACGGACTATGCCAGCGTGCGCGCAGTGGACAAGAGCGCAGGCATAGCCTCATCGCAGATGCTCTCCTGCCAGCTCCAGAGCATCGGCTACACCGTGTCGGGCTGCGGCGGGTTCTCCATGCTCGCGGGCCCGTTCTCCCTCGCAGGCACCATCATGGGTTTCGCGCTCGGCGAGCTGAACGCGGTCCACAGGCTAATCGAGCTCGGGCTCGCCTACGCGCTGACGCTGCTCCTTCCCCTGGGCATAGTGCTGCGCACGTTCAGGTTCACGCGCGGCGCGGGCGGCTTCCTCATCGCCATCGCGGTCTCCATCCACATCCTGCTGCCCGCCGGCATAGTATTCGTGGACATGCTCGGCGAATCGTTCCTCGCGAGCTCCGACGCGTCCCTCTACCAGCCCAAGGACACGCTGAGCGGAGTGAGCGCGTCATGCGAGCCCGGCGACACCGGGGATGGCAACAGCGACGCGGCCATAAGCGTGTACAATTCGCTGCGGGCCGCGATAAAGAGCTACATGTACATCATATTCGTGAAAGCCACGCTGGGCCCGGTGGTCGCGGTGCTCATGATGAGCGCGGGAATAAGGGCGATATCCTCGCTCGCCGGGGCAGAGGTGGACGTGAGCGCATTGGCGAGGGTGGTCTGACATGGCTAAACCAACCATCCTCCTCGCATTCCTTTTCCTGCTCCTGCCCGCCCTGCACGCAGACCTGGCTCCGCCCGCGGTAGACTTGTGCTCTGCGGATTTCATGAGCCCCATAGAGGTGATATGCGGAATCGCGAGCATTGCCGCCATACTGCTCATAGCGTTCGGCTATCTCCTGGGCCAGGTCACAAGCAACCCCAAGGTGAGCGTGTGGGCCAAAAGCGAGATACTGCAGGTGCTGATGTCCATCGCCTCGTTGTTTCTCCTGATGCTCCTGGTGAGCTCGTTCTGCGCCATAAACATGAGCGAGGTGGCGTCCATATTCGACATCCCCATGGCGCCGAATTCGGCTTATTCGGGCAACGTGTATTCCGCGGCCCTCGGATACCTGACCAACACGCTCGTTTTCAGCCATGACGCGCTCAGGGTGATACGCTACCACCTGGAGGCGTTCACGGTGCTCAGCCAGATAAGCCTGTTCAGCTGCGACATGAAGAGCCCGTCCATAGACGTCTTCGGGGTCTTCAGCATCCCGGCCATAGGGTGGGGCTGCTTCTTCTCCTATTCCGGCACCCAGGGCCAGGCGCTCGGCGCGTATTCCTCGGTCATGGGCGCGCTCAACCTGTTTTACAACAGCACCCTGGTGGCCTACATCACCACGCTCAACTTCCTGTTCATACTGATGTTCATATACAAGGGGTTCGTGCTGTTCCTGCTCCCGTTCGCCATATTCATGCGCTCCATGCCCTACATGCGCTCCTTCGGCTCCCTGCTCATAGCAGTGGCACTCTCCTTCATGATAATATACCCGCTCATGCTCGCGGTGTTCGGGATGATGGCGGACGTGCTGCTCAGGGAGCCGCCCAACGTGGCGCAGTTCATGAACGAGAACACATTCCCTGACAATACTGGCGCCAGCGCGCTGGGAGCCTCCACGGCCGCGGCGCTCAGCAGCGGAGCGGCCTATTTCGAGCACATATATTTCCCCAATGGCGACAATGTCGCCGGGGCGATAGCCTTCGCGGCCTACGCGTTCATAGCCGGAGTGTTCCTGCCCACATCCGCGCTGCTCGCGGCCATGGCCTCGGTGAACTACCTGGCGAGGATTTACGGTGAGGATATAGACCTGAGCAGGATACTCCAGATGGTGTGAACATGATGGTGCCATTGCTCTCAGCGTTTGATTTCTTCGGCAATGCCGGCGTGAACTGGATGGACAACTGGTTCCCGATGTGCATACTGGCCACCCTTCTTGCCGTGACCATCCACGCCACGCTCATCGCGTTCTCCAAGGCGTTCAAGATGACCGAGCTGGAGCACTACGCGGAGTCCGAGATACTTCAGGCCCTCGCCACGGCCTTCATAGCCATATTCCTGGTGGGCCTCGTGGGCGGGGCAACTGATTTCGTCGGCAACATCGTGGGAACCGGCGGCTCCTATGTGACGTGCGGCAACACGCAGATGCCGGTCATTGCGTCCGGCACTGCGACCAAGGACTCCTTCCAGACCATGCTGGACATCGTGCAGTGCAGGCTCCATGAAAAGGCGGTCTCAATAGCAAATGCCCAGGCGGCAATTTCCACAGGCAGCGCAGCCAAGTTCAACCTGCTCAACCTGGGGGTGTCGTTATTCGGAGTAACCGTGTTCAAGGGCGACTGGATAAGCAGCTGGTTCAGGGACACGGAGACGTTGCGCATCACGAACAACCTCGCCACGGTGCTGCTCGTGGGGCTCAACGCCCAGTCCTTCCTCGTGCTTTACGTGAAGAACACCATGCTGACCATGTTCATACCCCTGGGCATACTGCTCAGGGCGTTCCACTTCACGCGCGGCGCGGGCGCGCTGTTCATCTCCCTTGGAATCGGGCTATACTTCCTGTTCCCGGTCTTCTTCGTGCTCCTGGACCCGGGTTTCGTGAAAATAGACGCGGCCCCGAACATGGGAGGGGCGCAGGTGGTGTCGCAGGGCCTCTGCTATCCCACGCTGAGCGCCGCGGTGTCGCTCATGACCACCAACAACCAGGCCTCGCCTACGGTGTCGCTTTCGTTCGCCCGGCTCCGCGACCAGCTCTCGCAGGCCTATATAGGCCTCATGCTGCACCCATTGGTCGCCCTGTTCCTCACGCTCGCGTTCGTGCGCTACATGATGACGCTGCTGGGCGGAGACCCGTACACCGTGATGAGAATGGTAACCAAGGTGATATAGAAGATGAAACCCGCCGCCTCTGCCGCACGCATTATCCTCGCCATCCCGCTCGCCGTTGCCTTCTTCATGCTGCTTTCCGCGGGATGCATCGAGAAATCCAAGGCCCTGGGCTGCTGCGTGCTGACCAACGCGACAAATCCCCCCTACAAGTGCTTATGGTTCAACATGTCCAACGACAGGTTCGTGGACCTGTACTCCAAGACCAAGTTCTGCGACCAGGGCACCCAGATGTGCAATGTCACGTCCCTGGACCCTGCCAACCCCAATATCCAGCTTGAGATACCATTCTGCACGGACGACACCATAACCCAGTGCATAAAGCCCGACTGCCTTGCCATGGTCTGCGGCGATTTCACATACAAGCCCAAGGTCGCTCCGGGAGTGGCCACTGCGGAGGATGCGGCGGACACGGCTCCGGCGAACGACACCAAGGAGACCACCCAGGCGCTCTACAACGGCCAGTGCAGGTTCCTTCCAATGGACTCCAAGCTTAAGATAACCATGAAGACCTCGAAATCCGCCATAAACGACTTCAGGTTCGGCATAGGCAAGGATTTCGACGAATACGACTACTACCACTATTATTTCCCCGTATCGGACAGGCTCTGCATGACAAATCCCACCGGAAGCATAGACCGGTACATGAACTACCTGCAGCCCGGGACCGGCGGCGTTCCGGTTCCCTACGACCCGAAAACGTCTTTGACCGGGTCCTGCACCACGGACGCGTCGGCAGCGCCGCCCGCAAGCTTCGCCCCGACGCCGGCCTCGGCAAGCCTGCCCCTTATCCGGGATTCAAAATCCTACGCCTATCAGGACTACGCCGACTTCGCCTGGACAGTCACGTCCAAGGGCTGGTCCACGTCCATGGGTTTCAACCTCTCCGGATACTACGAGGACCTGGGCAGGTCTTTCTACAGGACAACCCTCTCCACCGCCTACGTGGACAAGTTCTACAGCGATGCCACGGCCCGCGCGCCATTCGAGTGCGACCAATCAAAGTACGAGTGCCTCTCGGGCAGATGCGCGAACGACTTCTACAACAGGGGCGTGAACCTGGTAACCAGGGCGGACGGGACTGCGGAGGATCCGATGGTCACGGACTGCAAGAGCATCAAAACCACGACTGGCCAATCCATGGTGGTGTGCTACCCCACAATCAGCGCGAACAACAACGGAGGCACCGCGAACCTGCAGTACGCCAAGGTCACCTACAGGACATTGGATAACCTGGAGCCCACGGATGACTACAGCCACGACGATTTGAAATTGGGATCGACCGATTACCATAACCCGGGCAGGGCACAGATCGACTATCTATTGAATCCCTGGGGCGGGGTCGCCTTCGGTTTCAACGGCAACTCGGGAGCGATTGGCGGTTCCCTGTTCTATCTTGGTCCTGGGACTGCGGTGACGATGCTTCCGAAAGATTTCAACTACACCTGGATGGACACCACCGGAGCGTATCCGCCTGCCGCCCAGATAGCGTTCTTTGACAACCCCAATGTCCAATTCAATGGCGAACAGATTATCGGCTATGCGGTGATGGATGACGGCGAGCTTTATAAGACATATTTTGGGCAGAACTGCCTTTTGAACAATTACTATAGCAATCCCAGGTATTCATACAACCCCAAAACCCCGGTATCAGAGGCCGACTGCGAGGCCGACTGCACCGGCTCCTCCTACTGCACCGCAGCGCACCAGTCCGATTGCCATGATTATTGCACCGCGCGCGTGAACGAACGTACCGGCCTCACGGACTACGCATACGTCCCCACGCCCGGGACAGCCACATCAATGGACAACTGCATAAAGGAGTGCAACAGCACCGCCTTCTGCGGGCCGGCGAACACCTCCAATTGCCAGGACTATTGCAACGCGCGTTTGATGACCGTGGATACGGGAAACGCTAAGAACTATTCGTATACCGACACCTCTTACGTTGGAAAGACAGCCCAGGGCAGTTGTCCTACAAGCAGCTCAATCTGCCTAACCTTACCTACCGACGATTACAATCATGCCATAGCCGCGTGCGCAAGTGCTTGTAATGATACCTCTGTCTGCGGGCCGGACAGCAATGTTGACGCATCTGGTTATTCTTATGCTGGCAGATGCTATGCCTATTGCAACGCGCGCGTATCACGCGATGCCCAAGGCCTAATCGCGCTCAAAGAGCCGGAGCCGGAAACACCATGCCAGTATGGGTCAAGCTTGACCGCAATCAACGATGACGCCACGCCCGCACCGGCATGCACCTATACCAAAACCGCGGTCACGCTCAATGCTCCGGATCCTGCAGCGCCATGCACGTATACTGTGAAATACTCGCAGACACCAAACCCCACATATACTAACAAGGGTGCCTACAAGGAAACAAGCGACTTCATAGAAGTGCAGCTCTCGGCCTACTCGTACGGCACCTTGGGCGACCAGGCGGGAACATACAGCAAGGGAGGGCCGCCCGGTTCTGCGAACGGGGGGCTCGAGGACGCGCAAAACATGAACAATCCGGATGATCTGGCAAATTACCAAAGGCTGATTTATGCTTTCGAGCCGCTCTTCAACGACACCCTTGACGGCTATTCGTCATCCGCGGGGTGGGAAGACAAATGCAGCCCGTGGAACAGTGTCGATGTGAATGACATGTTGTTCGCCGCCATGCCCTGGGTGCCGATGTACAAGAAATACCTCAGCAACGGCGAGCATCTGGTCCTGAACGCGCCAGCACTGAATTTTTTCAGGCAGGACAACGTTTTTGGCCAGGATACCAGTACCACGCCCCTCATCTCAGGCAACAATATCTGCGACCTCGAAATGGTATCGGCAAAGTATACCGGCATAGGCCAGGGCGCCAGGGATTGGATTCCAATCGACTACCAGGCCCTGCTCCCAAATACGATATACCTGCTCAAAGGCACGACGGATGCGCAAGGCAACATAAAAATAGGCAAGTGCAACGTCGTCTCGGGGTCGACCCTGCCCGAGATCAAGACGTACGGCTGGTGCGAGCCGTGCACGCTCGCCACCCTTGCCTACCAGAACATAACTGCGGGCAACACCGTGAAGATTCCCAAGTCCACACTGAAGCTAGAGCCAGGTTTCACGCCGAACCCCAGCAACATCTATCCATCCAACGGCACCCCGATATGCAACTTCCTGAACGTCTTCCAAGGCGTAAAAACCTCCTGCAGCAGCACGGCCATAAGCGACATCGGCGATTACAGCGACCTGTTCATTTCTTACTGGGGCAGCGCGACCGAAGTCACGCCCGAAGGGGTTCCCAGGACCAACCAGGACGCAGCCCTTCTCAAGGAGCGCATGGGCAACTACCTCAAGTCAGGCATAATGCCTGTGATGGACATCTCGGACAAAAGCAACTGGAACCTCTCCGCGCCCTACATCACGGAAACATTCGTGGATTCGTCCGGCTCCACGCAGCAGCTGAGCAAATACACGGAGTACGATTTCCAGCGCCTGTTTGGCAATAATGGCGCCATGGTCGTGATAGTGGACACTTTCAATTACTCCTCGCCCTCCATTTCCGTAAAAAGGATATTGAACAGGACCGCGCTGGTGAGGGCGAGCTGCTCCAGGTGCCTGACCGCGGCCAGGGTATATGGCACCGAGTCGGGCTTTTATATCTATAACGACAGCCTGAAGCAGATGTTCGGCCCGGGCTCGGACCCGAGGCTGAAGCTTAACGTGGACATGATTGTGACCGATTACGACGCTTCGAAGTTCGGCGTTTTGGAGTATTCGGCCTCAAGCCCGGCCATAAACAAAATCCAGACACTGTCGCAGGGGTTCCTCGGCTCCAGGTTCGGAAGCGCGCTCCAGTCAGGGTACGTGTCGCGCATGCTCGGAACAACCACGTTCCAGGACAGGATTTCATACGTGCTGGAGGACATGGAGGGCTACGGGCACGCATCGCTGAGTTACAGTAAGCCCGTAATCATAACAGACTTCTCTGTCAACAACGACGTATTCTGGAACGACGCCACCCAGGAGCCGCTCTTCAGCGCCATAATAGCCAACGAGGACCAGCTGGTGAAATCCGGCATCATCGGCATAATATACCAGCCGGTCCGCTTCACCGCCGCGGGCGGGCCGAATAACGGCCTTGTGAACGCCTCATCCCCGTTCCTTATGGCAGCAGTCGCGAGCGTCGGAGTGGGGTTGGCGGGTTTCACCTCGGGAATCGTCGTGAACCCGGAGGTGTCGCCAACGCTCGGAGTCAAAACGCAGAAATTCTGCGCCCTTGAGAACGCCGTGAACAGGATGGCAGGCACCAACCCATACGCGACTTTCGTCCAGGTGTACGACCTGCCTTCCGTGAACTGCACGCTCTGTTCGTCCACGGAAAAATCCCAGGGGCTCTGCGACCGGAAGTGCGACAACGGCGCCTGGTGCACGATGCCGGTTGCTGGCGCGGCCCTGAGCGACTACAAGTGCCCCGACGACACCATTGCCGGCGCATGCACGCTCTGCAACCAGACGAACAAGGTATACAACTGCGTCAAGACATTCGGCAATGGAAGCATAATCCCCCAAACTCCCGTGCCATCCACGGTCATAAGCACGGACGCATTCCAGGACGTCATCGGAGGCATTTCCAAGCCCGACAAGTGCTGCCTGACAGACGCGACAGGGCAGAACTACACGTACTTCAAGAAAATGTACTACACCTCGGTGACGGCTCCGGCGGTGTTTTCCAGGACAGGGGACCAGAACCAGGACTGCGGCATAGGCACGGGCAAGTCCCTCACTGACATAGGCGGGTTCTGCGGCATAAACCTGCCGGTGCAGAACTTCGACATAGACTGCAAGGCGGCATGAAGCGACTGGCCGGGTGTATGCATGGGCATTCTTCAGATGTTCAAGGACGCGCTGCGCGGCGGCCCGGGCGGCGCGGGGGCAAAAGGCCAGTCGCAGAAATGCCCGAACTGCGGGGACCCGGTCACGCTGGACATGGAACGCTGCCCCAAATGCGGGACGCACATAAAGAGCATGTTCAGGAGGAAGTGCCCGAACTGCGGCTCCCTCAACGAGCTGGACGCGCCAGCGTGCGTGAAGTGCAAATACAGCTTCGAGGCGGAATTGGAAAGGGCTAAAAGGACTTATTACGTATGTCCCATATGCGGGTACAGGAGCGAGGCCTTCCTCACGCAGTGCCCGGCATGCAATACGAAATTCATGTGAATGGGTTGCGGGATAAGGGGAAATCGGCGGGTAGGGGAGATGTCAGAGACATTTGCAATGAAGCAGGAGGAGAAAAAGAAGGAGGACCAGAAGAAGAAATTCCTCTACCTGCTCGACGAGGACCAGGTGGAGGTCAAGCGCCTGGCCAGGGAGGACCTGGAGGAGTGCGTGAAGGTCATGCGCAAGTGCGCCTTCGACGTCACGGAAGCCGAAGTGGCCGGCATAATCGATTATAAGACGTCCTTCGGCTGCTGCGTCAACCGCATGCTCATCGGCGTGGGCCTTTCATGGCCCGCGGTGTACGACCCCGAGAGGCGCACGGTGAGGGGCGGGGAGCAGACGAACGCGATATACCTGGAGGACCCGGCGGTCCTCCTCTCTTTCGAAGGCAGGGACATAAGGCGCATCCTGCTGCGGCAGAGGGAGGAGGATGCGAAAGCAGCGGGCAAATCCTATGCCGTCGCCTACCTCTACGAGGACCTGCCCGGCGGCAGCATCGTGGATTCCATAAAAGGGGCCGGCTCCCAGCTCGGCAAGCTCTACCTTTCGGAGGAGTACGAGTTCTTCAAGACCGACAAGGGCATACTCACGGTTAAAAAACTGTGACTGATTCGCTTCGCCAATCGCGGCAACGAAACACCGCCCGCTCTCGCGCGCTCAACGCGCCCGTTTTATTTTTTATCTTGTTTGTTTTTTGTTTTGTTTTTGTTTTTTGAACTTAACCGGATGCGCTTTCGGAAACCTTTATTTATGCAGCGTCCTATTATTCCGTTATGAACGCCCGCATCCCCATTCTTATCTTCCTGCTGTTCTCCTTCATCGCCTGCGGCATCTCCCACGGGGCGCAATGCAACGGAAGCGCGAGCATGCTCGTGCCCGCGGTGGTGGGCGACGGCTCGGGCGCGATTAACATTTCGCTAAGGCTCGTGCCGGGGAACGGAGGGACGTACCTTTCCGCCTACCCGCAAACGGGCACCAGCACCCAGCAGTCGGCGCAGGACGCGGCCGCCTACGCCTTTGAAAAGGCGGGCGTGTCGGGCTGCGACGCGATTGTCACGATAGATTCCGGCTCGGCGAGCTACGTGGAGGGCCCGAGCGCTGGCGCGGCGATGGCGGTTCTCGCCTACGGCGCCGCGACCGGCCTGGCCCCGAGGCAGGACGCCATGATGACCGGTGCGGTGGACCGGCTGGGGAACGTAGGGCCCGTGGGCGGGCTATACGAGAAATCCCTGGCAGCCGCCGCATCCGGAGCCAGGTATTTCCTGACCCCGAAGAACACCTTCTTCGACATCCTCCTGCTGAGGAACGCGAATTCATCCTACGGGCTCCAGGTGGTGGAGGCGCAGACCATGGATGACGCGATAGGATTCATGCTTCTCAACAAATCCCTGCCCGCGCCCTCCCTTGAACGCAAGCCCGACCCGGTTCCGGACGTGCCGCAATACGCCGCATCCGGCCCGTCCGGATTTTCCAGCGTGGCGGCCGGCATGATATCCCTGGAGAACCGCACGGTGCAGGGCCTTCCCGTTGCGGACAACGACTCGGCTTCAATAGCCGCGTACTACTCCTCCGAGGCGGCCAGGCAGGAGCAAATCCTTGGCAAGGGCTACACGTTCACCGCGGCCAACGAGGCGTTCATGGGCTACATAGAGGCGTCCACGGTGGCCGCCATGGTTTCCCAGGATTCCGACCTCAAGGCGAAACAGGCGTCCGTGGCCCGCTGCATCGCATCGCTCCCCGAGAGCCCCAAGACCGACTCGAACTTCGAATGGCTGGTGGGCGCGGACGTGCGCAAATCCTGGGCCTCTAACCGCCTGAACTCCACGGACATCGCCCAGGCCGACACGCTGGAGGCCAAATATGTCTCCTATAACGACCTGATGTACGCGGACGCGTGGTGCTCCGTGTCCGGCCTGCTGCGCGATGCGGCGGGAAGCGAAGGCACGGAGCTGGACGAATCCGCGTGGAAAGGGATTGCGGCAGAACGGCTCGCGGAAGCCGGGAAAATCAGCGGGCTGGACGAGGACCTCCAGGAGCACCTCGACTCGGCCAGGCTCTCGTTCGATGAAGGCAGGTACGGCGCGGCGCTGTTCGACTGCACATATGCGATTGAAACTTCCAAAGCTGATGCCGACATGGCCGCCACGGGCCCCGGCGTCATCCAATCCGAAGTGCAGGGCATGCTTGCCGAGAACAGGACATCGCTCTGGGGCTCCGTCTACCGCTCGCACGCAGCCTGGCTCGCGGCCCAGAACGACACGTCCCTCGTGCCATCGGCGTTCAGCGCGTTGCGCTACGCCCGCGGCCTGGACGCGGTTGTTGCGCAGATGGCGGCAGCAGCCCGCCCGGCCGCGGTCCGGCCGCAGGAAGCCCCGTCCTGGCAGCCGCCGGACACGTCGAAAATCCTCGTCGTGGTGTCAATGTTTTTAATAATAATCGTGCTATTCTACATGTCAGTCAGGAAAGCCTACGACCAAGGGTTATCAGATGGCGCCAAGCGTGGAACTAAAGGACCTCGTTACGTTTCTCGAATTAAGCAAAAGCAGGGCTGAGCTCTCATTCAAGCTCGATGTCCAGAAATCCGCTGGAATCGATGCAGCCACGCTCGGGCAGGCCGAGGCGAACCTGCGCTCTGTCCAGGCGCAGCTTGATGCGCTTTCAGCGAAAATGGATGCTGTCGGAGTGAAGTTCGCCATGCCCAATGAGCATGAAATCGCCAGGCTCAACAGCCTGCTCTGTGCCTACTCTCCAAAAGAACTGGCCGAATGCATAGCGAAGCAGGCGGGCGGCAGCTACGGCATCCTGTCCAGCCGCGGAGCGCTGCTGAAGCGGAATTACGGGGAGCGGGAGAGCATCGCGCAGCTCGCGCTCCTTCTCGCAAGGCTCCAGAAGGATGTGCGGGATTCGCTCGCGGAACAGGTGCGCAAAGGTAAACTCGATGCGCCCGTGCCAATACTCAAGGGCGAGGAGCCCCTTGGCAGAGAGATTGCGCTTGTTTTGGGAAGGCTGGGCATGCCGGCCGAGGTGAACGGCGGCTCGCTCGTGAGCGCGCAGAGCCATCCGGAGGTCCCGGTCCAGCTCCAGAACCGCAGGGTCTGGGTTACGCCCGAAGTCAGGGACAGGCTGAGCGAGAACATGAGGCTCATAGCAGACATCTCGCCCCGGATACAGGTGAAGAACGCGGTGCGGTACGTGAAGATTTTCAGCGATGACGAGGAAAAGGAGTTCGCCGCGATACAGAACGAGTACCTGCGGCTTCTCAAGGAACAGGACGCGCTGCTCAAGCCGTCCGCCGCGGAATAGCCGCCATCCGCGCCCTCATTGCCGTATCCGTTTCGCCATGTAAGCGCCCTGGAGCCGGTACCCCCTTTTCCTGTAGTACTCCCTCACCCCGATTCCGCTTATCACCATAATTTTTTTCATATCAAACCGCTTGCCCGCGATTCGCTCGGCTTCGGCGAGCAGGCCCGTGCCAATGCCCCTATGCTGTACCCGGCCCCCCTGCCCGAGCAGCGCTTCCGTCCCGTAAACATGGAGCTCGCGCACGAGCGCGGTCCTGTCGCCTATTTCCTTGCGGAATGGCCTGTTCGGGAGGCGCAGGCGCAAAAAGCCCGCGAGCGCCGCATCTTCGTTTTCGTATGACAGGAAGATTTCTTTTCCAGCGCTCGCCCCGTACTCGATTTTTTTTATTTTGAACTCCTTGTTCCCAATGGCTGCATCCCCCATCTCCCGCATCCTGATCTCCCGCGATTGGATTTTCTTGTCCCTCACCCTTTCCTCCACGAGCTGGCGGAGGTTGCTGTTTTTCACTCCCGCCGCTATGAGGCCCGCGGGTATGTCCCGCTGGATGCGCATCACCCGCACATAGGCGGGCACATGGCGATAGAATTCCGAGATGGTCCCGGCCGCCTTTTCGGTGTCATAGGGCTCGTAATCCCCATCCAGCATCATCCTCTCAAGCCCGGTTCCGCTCATGACCAGCGCAGGATAGATTTTCAGCATGTCCGGCCTGAACCTCTGGTCCGAGAACAGGCGCTTCACCATGGCGATGTCCTTTTTGGGGTTTGAGCCTGGCAGCCCGGGCATGATGTGGTAGAGGACCTTGAACGCGCTGTCCTTGAGCAGTGCCGTGGCCCGTACCACGTCTTCGGTTTTGTGCCCCCGGTTTATCAGCCGGTATATCGCGTCGTCAGGGTGCTGCACCCCCAGCTCCACGCGAGTCGCCCCGAAACTCAGCATTTCGTTGATTTCGCGCTCGCCACAAACATCCGGCCGCGTCTCGATTGTCAGCCCGACCGCCCGATTGCGGGCGCGCTCATTTATTTTTTGCGCCTGTGCAAGCGTCCCGCCCCTCCTGCTGTTGAGCCCGTCATAAATCCCCTTCACGAACGAGCGCCTGTATGCCGCGGGCGTTCTCAGGAACGTGCCGCCCATGACTATGAGCTCGCATTTGTCCGTCGGATGGCCGCATTCGGTGTAGTGCCCCAGCCGGTTCCTGACCTGGCCATAGGCGTCGAAACCCTCCTGCCTCGCCCTGAGCGCGGCAGGCTCGAAGCCGGTGTAGCTTTTGGCACCGAGCCCGCTGGGGCAGTATATGCAGGAGTAGGGGCAGGAGCCTTCGGGCCTTATCATGACCGCGACCGGGGTCACCCCTGACAGCGTGCGCATGGGGCGCTTCCGGAGCAGCGGCAGCAGGCGCCCGGTGTCCGGTTTTCGGTGTCCGGCATCCTGCGCCCTGAGCCTTGCGATGAGCTCGCTGTTCCTTATCATCCTCTTCCCGATGTCAAACCTACCCGCGGCATCCAGCTTGAGGCAGGAGACGTCAATGCCCCTCTTGCCATTCCCTTTCCTGAGCCGGGCTATGATGAAATCCATTGCCTGTTCGCGGTCGTCCATGCAGAATCAGGATTATCTTTCCGTGGTCACTTTTATAATCCGAATGCCCCTGCCAGCGCCCCCAGCAGGCCTGAGAGGGCGTATATGGGCGCCTCGAAAACCGGGAAAAGCAGCGTGCCGTGGCTGGTCGCCTTGTAGTCCCCGACCAGGCCGGACTTCACGGAGAGCGTGACATTCGCCTCCTTGTGTATTATGCCGCTTGAGACCGAGACCACGCTTATGCTTGGCATGTAGGTCTCCTCCTCATTGCCCGCTATCTCGTAGGGAACCGTCCTGGAGCTCTTTGCCGGCACATAGACCTGTTTGACAAAATCCCACTGCTTCACTCCGCTCGTGTTCACGGTGTAGGTGTCGCTCGCAGAGCCCCTGTTGGTGATGGTTATCCCGAACTGGGCGGGCTGGCCCGGCCCCACGGTGGCCTGCGTCGGCGAAACGTCCATGTCCAGCACGTTCCAGGTGACGTTTATCCTCACCCTGAAGGTGACGTTCCCGAGATTCTCCCCGTTATTCTCATCCGCCACTATCACATCTGCGTAGTATTCGCCTTCGGGGGCGGACTTGTCCGCGGTTATCTTGACCTGGAGCGGGTTCCCATAGAGCTTGCTCGGCTCCGAGTTCCAGCCTACGGGCAGGGCGGAAACTTCGGCACTGTCGTACTGGCCTCCGGTGCCATAGATGCCGCCCTCGGTCACAATCGGGTCTATGCGCACATCAAGCGTCTGGCCAGGGCCTATGGTGCCGATGAAAAGCGAGTCGCCGTCGTTTATCGTCTGCTCGAGGGGGGCAGTCATCCGCACCGGCACTGCGCATGATAGTGCTGCCAATGCAAAAATCGCCATGAACACGGAACCAGGTCGCATGTTCCTGTTTTTACTCTCAAGAATTATAAAGTTGGCGGTTGTTGGCACTTACGTTTTCCCATTAGCCGAAAATCGTTGTTCGCCTCCTGTGTTCAAAAAAGACGTCGTCTCCTGCAATTCCGGCGCTCCGTCAGTCGTCCTCATGGTCGTTGCGACCATGAGGCCCCGCGACTGCAAGTCGCGAGGTCGTGGTTTTCTTGTGCACAAGTCAAACACTGATTAACCTCGCGAGCCCCAAGTTAAGCAGGAGACGAGCGACCTTAAGACCTCGCATCCGACGCTTCGGATGCGGGGTCCCATGTTCGATGCGTCGAACATGAGGGACACCGGAGAGAAGCGATGTGGAGCCGCACTAATGGGACCTCGCGAACGGCGTTCCGTTCGCGGGGCTCCATGTTCGGTGCACCGAACATGAGGGAAACAGTTGTAACATTCAGAGGAACGCCTCCACCTGCTCCTCTTTCCTCTCCTTCGCGGCCTCGTACTCCATCGCCTGCTGGTGCAGGGGAGCCCCCCGCTCGCGCTTCAGGGATTTCCGGTCGCGGATGCTGACGAACACCGGATAGTTCGCCGCCTCGCCCACTATTATGGCCTCCCCGACCTTGAGCCCGGTGATGCTTTTGGCCACCCGCGCGTCTATGCCTTCGCTTGACATCTGTATGTGGTCCAGGTCATTGGGGTTCGTGACGCGCAATATTATATGGGTGTTGCACTGGGAAAGGGCGGTGGTGCTGAGGTTGACCGGCCTCTGGGATATGAGGCAGAGCGAGGCGCCGAATTTCCTGCCTTCGCGGGCGATGGTCTCTATGACGCTTCTGGATATGGCTTCGTGCGCCTCCGCTTTTTCCCTGGCGAAGTTGTGCGCCTCCTCCAGGAGCAGGAGGAAGGGCGGTATCCTGCCCTTCTTGCGCAGGCTGAACAGCCTCCTGGCGAGCAGGGCCACGAGTATCTGCTTCTTGCGCAGCGAGTCTATTGTGCTGAAGTCCAAAATGAGAAGTTTTCCCGGCTGGATGTCCGAAATCAGCTTCGGGTTCTCCTTGCCCTGGGAGAGGAACCTGTACCTGCGCAGCTCGTTCAGCGCCCGCGCCAGCGTCTTTTTCGTGTCCTCCTTCGCAACCTGGGCCGCGTCCACGCCAACGAGCAGCTCCTTGAGCGAGTATCCGTCCTTTCCCCTGCTTTTGCGGAGCTCGTGCATTGCATGCCGCAGCAGCTCCCGCTGCGGGCCCGACAGGTTGGGCAGCCATTCCTCCACCAGTTCCGGGGGTATCTTCCTGAACGGGACCGCTATTTCCGTTCCCTCCACCACCTTGGTGAGATGGCCGTATTTGTCGTCGTGTGCGAAGCCGCCGTATTCGCCATGGATATCTACCACGACCACTGCGATGCGGCCATGCTCCTTTTTGCGCTCAAGAAGCTCCTCCAGTAGCACGCTCGCGAGATGGCTCTTTCCCGCGCCGCTCATGGCGAGTATGGCCACGTGCTTCTGCAGCAGCCTCGTCATGCTGAGTTTCGCCGCAACGTCGTGGTGCTGTATCGCGCCCATGTGCAGCCCGTTCTCCTCGAAACCCAGGAATCTTCTCAGGACATCGTCATTTGCATTGGACACGGCGGCGCCGGGGCACGGGGGCGTGAACGTCCTCGTGAACCTCCCGTCCCGATGGTTGCCCAGTATCCTGACCTGGGCGAGCACGTATTCCCAGCCGTCCGAAGGGAAGGCATCGGCAATCCTGCCGAACTTCTCGTACTCGGCAACGGATTCCGCCTGCTCGAAGTACCTGTTGGCGCGCACAATCTCGGCCACGAAGCCGAAAACCAGCTCCTTTTCGTTCTCCACCTGGACGTACTGGCCTTTCTTGACATCCGCGCCCGGCTTTATCACGAACGAGAAATCGGACGTGGAGGGCGAGCCCTCCAGCGCCACTATTGTCCCGAGCTGCTTGTCCATGTCTTCTCCCAAACAAATACACGCCGTAAATTAATAAGCCTTCTCGTTCCATTGCCCTATTATGGAGCTGCCCCAAGTCACCCTTGAGGAATTCACCAAGATACTGTCGCTGCTGATCTTCGCGTTATGCTTCGCCATATCCATGGTCACCAGCAGCAGGGCGTTCAGGCGCGGCAACAACGCCCGCGCGGTCCGCTCAGAGTACAGGCGCAACTGGGCTGAGGCGGTCCTCAAGGCAGGCGACGTCACCCCGGTGGCCGACGTGTTCAGGAACAAGCTCACAGTGCTGGCCGCGATGCTCGGCGGCCTTGTGGTGTCCGCAGGCCTGGTGCTCAACGCGCTCTTTGCCGCAACCAACATAATCTCCATGTTCCACATAGGATTCATCCTCGTGATGATGGCGGCAGCCTTTTTCCACCTCCTCATGGAGATACGCACCAGCACCTACATACCGCTGATATTCACGGTGGACGGCAGCCTGATAGAGAAGCACGAAAAGATGACCAAGGAGGAATACCTGGGCCGCCTGGTGGACAACACCTACGACGATTTCTCCAGCACCATAAACGCGCTGTTCTACATAGTGGCGCTGCTGTTCTTCCCAATCAGCCCGCTGCTGTTCATCTTCATCACGCTGGTGCTGACCTATCTTTTCGTGAGAAGGGACATCTCCGAGAAATCAAGGATAGAGATATTCTAGGCAGTGCAGCTATTCAAAATTGGCTCTTCCCAGTTTGATGAACCTGGGCTTGCTGTTCCTGACCATCGCGACGACCAGCTCCTTCCTGAGCTTCCCGGCGAAATCCAGCGCCTCGTCCAGTTCGCCCGGCTTCGGCACCCATGCCTCGCTCACCACCTTCACCAGATAATACGTCCTGTCCTCGCCGGGCCTGAAGCCCTTCCTGTGCAAACGCAAAAACTCGTCCGTGTCGAGCGAGACGCGGGTGATGTAACCGCGGCTTCTCAAATGCTCAATAACCACATACTTGTCGTTTGCGAGCGGGTCGCTTTTGGACGCGAGCGCGAGTATCTCGTCTTTTGTGAATGGCAGCTTCCCCTTTTCCGCGAAATACGCGGCCTCGATCAGCGGGATTTTCGCCTCCTTCCCCTCCTCCACCGCGGCGCCTATGTTCCGCAGCAGAAGGATCAGGGGCTTGTCCCTTATGACCACGAACCTGTCCGTTAGTTCCGCGCTTGTTGTCTTTGTTTCTTTCATTTCCTCGCCCCGCTGCTTCCGGTCACGCTTTGCATTATCCCCTTCACGTCGTCGTAGCGGACCGCAGGTATCCTTATCGCCACGCCGGATTCGCTGGCGGTCTCCACTTCAAGCGTGCCGACTCCGAACAGCCTTTCCACAATGGACTGGTTGTAGCGCGTGTCGCTCACCCTGTTGTAAGGGACGAGGACGGTCTTCACCGCCAGTATGCCTTTTTTGAAAACCAGGTCGTTTTCACTGATTTCCAGAGTGACGAACATGGTGGAGATGAAGGCAAGCAGGCACGAAAGGAGCGCAATGCCCCAGATGAGCGCCAACGCCCAGCCGAAGGCGTCATGGGTGTAATCCCTCAGGACGTAGAGCGCCACGGTGAGCAAGACCGCGACAAGGAGGGCCTTGGCTATCTTGACCACGGGGTTGGGATGGATGACCTTGACCATGCCATTCTACCGCTCCGAAGTATTTTAAATACAAATCCAGACGAAGCCCTACATGACGCTCATTATTTTCACAGACGGGGCCTCCCTGGGCAACCCAGGGCCCATGGGAATAGGCGTCGCCGCGTTCCGGCACGGGAAAAAGGTGAAGGAAATCAGCGAATACATCGGAGAAGGCACGAACAACATAGCCGAGTACACCGCGGTGATGCGGGCATTGGAGTTCGCAAGAGGCGAGGGGGAAAAGGAGGTCCATATAAAATCCGACAGCCAGCTCGTGGTGCGGCAGCTCAACGGCGAGTACAAGGTGAAGGACGAGAAGCTCAAGGCGCTCAAGCTCGCTGTGGACGAGCTTTGCGTTGGCATGGCGGTGAAATTCGAGCACATCCCAAGAGAGCAAAACGAAGGGGCGGACGCGCTTTCCAAAGAGGCGGCGGAACAAGGGAAGAAAATAGTTCATAAGGGGAAAACAGGGCAGCAGAAGCTGGTGTAGCTGATTCACATGAAAATCACGAACGACTTTTCCATCGGTCCCTACATGACCTTTGACCAGAGCAAGGAGCTTCCCATACATTCCTGGTTCTGGTACAAGGAGGGCTTCTCGCCGGAGCTGGTGAAATGGGCGATTGCAAGCGAAGGAAAAAATAAAAATGACAACGCGCCCGTGCCCGAACGCCTCCTCGATCCCTTCTGCGGCGTGGGTACGAGCCTTTTGGCAGCAAAGGAGAAGGGGATGTTCGCCAAGGGCGTTGACGCCTCGGATCTGGCGGCTTTCGTCTCGAAAACAAAAACCCGCAACTACTCGTCCCGCGATATCGAAATGGCGAAAGAATTCAGCGCCAGCATTTTCGCAGAAAGCAGGCCCCCCGCCCCGCTCCAGTGGGAGTTCGAGCTTTTCAATCCCGCGGCCGCATTCCCGAAGCGGAACCTCAACGACATCATGTTCCTGCGCGAGCGCATAGAATACCTGGAGCCAGGGCCAAGGAGCCTGCTCCTTCTCGCCCTGCTTTCCGTCCTGCCCCAGGCCAGCCTCGTCATCAAGGACGGCGGCGTGCTCAAAATCAGCAAGGAAAAAAGCGCCATGCCGCTCAAAGACGCGTTCCGGAGAAAGGTCAAGCGGATGGTAGCGGACCTGGAAGCGAAAAATGAAACTAACGCGCCCGCGAACCCGGGCCAGAACGCTGCGCCCGAACCAGAAGTTTTTCTGGGGGACGCGCGGGCAATGGGCTTTCCGGACGATAGCGAGGACATAATCGTCACGTCGCCCCCTTACCTGAACAACATAGATTATTCCAAAATCTACGGCATGGAGCTGAGCCTGCTCGCAATGTCAAAGGCAGCGGCGGAGGAGGTGCGCCTGCGCAGCGTGCGCTCGTTCATAGGCAGGAAGATGCGGGTCCAGGAGATGCCCGTGGAAGTCGGCGAAATCGGCGAGCGCATCCCGATTATCGGAACGTATTTCGCGGACATGGAAGGCGCGATAAAGGAGATGCACCGTGTCCTGTGTCCAGGGTCCTGCGCTTACGTTAATGTCTCCAACTCGGTGATACATGAGACCCATGTTCTTGTCGACGAAGTGTTCGCCGAGATGGCGCTGCGCATAGGATTCTCAGATGTCGAGATTGTTGTGGGAGCCGAGCGCATTGCGGATGTCAAGCCGCAGAAAGTGAGGACAAGGGAGAGCGTTGTAATTATGAGGAAGTGAGGCTCGCTATCGGCTATAGATTGCTCTTTTTTTCCGGGGCATAAGGCATGGCGACCTTGTCCCATAAGTATTTGTGGAACCTGAGATAGTTCTGCGCGATTTCCCTGCTTTCTATCACGAATGAGAACGGCTCCTCCGCCCATGAGACGTTCGCGACCTTGTTCCCGTAGATGTAGACCACCACCGGGTTGCCGCTGAACTCCTTTGGCAGGACCTTGACGTGCATGAGCCTCTTTTCCGGAAGCGGGTCGTTCCTGGATTCGTACCGTATGAGGTTGTACCATGCGAGCCCTGCCTCCAGCCTTCTCATGTTGTAGCGCGGCCAGTAATACTTCAGCAGCTTGGGCAAGGCCCACGCGCCGCCGATGAAGCGTATGGACTTGTAATTAAGGCAGTCCTCCAGAATGGCCTTGATTCCCTCCCTGCCCCTGTAGATTTCGGCGCTGATATCGGGCTTGTAGCTTTCATAGAGGCTCTTTATCTCCGGAAGCTGCGCCTCCA